>JBOFIR010000135.1:0-5258 GCA_051650265.1 Cellulosilyticaceae bacterium | reverse complement strand
CTGTAACGGGTGATTTCTCCAGATAAGGTGCATACGTTCCTAACCTACGTACATCCCCGCAATCCACGCTTACAAACACATCATAATTGCCTTCATAGGCACTTGCTACATTGACATGATCTGTGATGTAGTGCATCTTTGGATGTACTTCATCCATCAAGATTGTATAGGATTTACCAAGTGCTTCTAAAATATGGCCCATACCCGCCATAGCCCCGATGGCATCGCCATCAGGACTAACATGGGCAGCAACTAACACATGTGTGGCTTTTTCTAAAACCCCAATGATTTGCTCCAAATTCATTTACTTCTCACTATCTTTCATGACATTATTAATCATTTGAGACATCTGCATACCACGCTCAATTGATTCATCTAATCTAAAGATAAATTCTGGTGTGCAACGAAGATTAACGCGGCGTGCAACTTCCTTACGGATAAATCCACTTGCAGCACTTAATCCCTTAAGCACATCTTCTTTTTTACTGTCTTCTAATACACTGATGAATACTTTTGCATGTTTTAAGTCATTTGTAGTTTCTACATCGATTACACTTACTAATGCCCCACTTACTCTAGGATCTTTGATCTCATAGCGAATAAGCTCTGATAGTTCTTTTTTAATTGCTTCGTTGATACGTATAAGTCTTTGACTAGCCATCTCTTGCCACTTCCTATCTTGGAATCTCTTCCATAATGAATCCTTCTACTATGTCATTCTCTTTGATGTCATTGAATTTCTCGAAAGAAACACCACATTCGTAGTTTGTATTAACTTCTTTTGCATCATCTTTGAAACGTTTTAATGAAGATAAATGTCCTTCGTATACAACGATTCCATCACGTACAACACGTACACCCGAGTTACGTAATAATTTACCATCTGTTACGTACGCTCCACCAATTGTACCTACACCAGATACTCTGAATGTTTGTCTAATGATTGCGTGACCTGTAACTTTTTCTCTAAACTCAGGGTCAAGCATACCCTTCATCGCTGCTTGGATATCTTCAATCGCATTGTAGATAATTCTATAAAGGCGAACATCTACTTGCTCTCTATCAGCAATCACTTTAGCTGTTGTCTCAGGGCGTACATTGAAACCAATGATAATCGCACCTGAAGCCGATGCAAGTGAGATATCTGTTTCAGTAATTGCGCCTACAGCACCGTGGATAATACGAATACGTACTTCTTCTGTTGTTAATCTTTCAAGACTTTGTTTAACCGCTTCAACAGAACCTTGTACGTCTGCTTTTACGATAATGTTAAGGTCTTTTACTTTACCTTCTTGAATTTGAGTGTATAAGTCATCAAGACATACTTTTTGTGGTGTTTGAACAATAAGTTGCTCTCTACCTTGTGCCTTAACTTTCTCGGCAAGTTGTCTTGCTTGTTTGTCACTGTTGGCAATATAGAACATGTCTCCACCTGTTGGCACTTCAGATAAACCTAAGATCTCAACTGGTGTAGATGGACCTGCTTTTTTCACTTGACGACCCTTGTCATCTACCATCGCACGAATTCTACCATATGCAGAGCCTGCTACAATCGGATCTCCTACATTGAGTGTACCACTTTGTACAAGTACTGTTGCAACTGGTCCACGACCTTTGTCAAGCTCAGCTTCGACAATTGTTCCTCTTGCTTTACGATTTGGGTTTGCTCTATAATCATTTACTTCTGATACAAGAAGGATCATTTCTAATAATGTATCAAGTCCTTCTCTCTTAAGCGCTGACACTGGTACACAGATGATGTCACCGCCCCAGTCTTCTACAAGAAGTCCTTGCTCTGATAATTCTTGTTTTACACGATCAGGATTTGCACCTGGCTTATCCATCTTGTTCATTGCAACAATGATTTGTACATTGGCTGCTTTTGCATGGTTGATCGCTTCGATTGTTTGTGGCATAACACCATCATCTGCAGCTACAACTAAGATTGCAATATCTGTTACTTGTGCACCACGTAGACGCATTGCAGTGAATGCCTCATGCCCTGGTGTATCAAGGAAAGTAATCTTTTTGCCATTAAGTGTCACTGTTGATGCACCAATGTGCTGAGTGATTCCACCTGCTTCTTTTGCAGTTACTGTTGTTGAACGGATTGCATCAAGTAATGATGTCTTACCGTGGTCAACGTGACCCATTACGACAACAACTGGTGGTCTTTCTACTAAGTCTTTCTCATCATCTTCAGTTTCGCCAAAGATTTCTTCGAGTAAGTCTCTTTCTTCTTCAACTTCAACTATGATTTCAAATTCTTCTGCTAAAGCTGCTGCTGTATCAAAATCAATTTCTTGATTAATCGCTGCAAGCTTTCCTTTTTTCATAAGTGCTTTGATGAGTTCAGTTGCACTCTTATCCATTTTATCAGCTAATTCTTTTACTGTAATTGTTGAACCTACGTAAATTACTTTCAGTTCATCGTCTTGGTTGTTTTGATCAAAATTATTTTGTGCCATATGACCTGCCTTTTCTAGTCCATGATATTTCTTCTTAGACTTTTTGTTTTTATTTTTCTTTTTGTTTTGACTCGTGATGTTATGTTCTTGCTTGTTATGCTCAAAATCTTTTTTAAGTTTTGTCGGCTTTTCCTCTTCGGAATCTTCTAAGGTGTCTTCAAGTTTCTCGTAAGTGTCTGTAGTTGCCTCTTCTGGGATGTCTTGACTTTGTTTTTGTTGATCTGCATTATAAAAATCAACGATGAGTTTGACTTCTTCATCTTGCAAGGAGCTCATGTGGTTACGTACTGTAAAACCATACTCCTCTAATTTATTCATAATCTCTTTTGTACTGATATCCAGCTGTTTTGCAATCTCATATACTCTTACTTTTGACATGAATCCACCTCCATTTAATATGAAGCCGTATTATTCACCGTTTTGGATCATTGTCAGCATCTTCTGTGCCAGCTTTTCATCTAAAATACCTACTACGACACGTTCCTCTTTTCCTAGAATCTGGCCCATAGCCTCTCTAGTTCCCCACAATACTTGTGGGATCTTTCTATAGGAACACTTATCATGAAAGAATTTTTTGGTGTTGTCAGATGCATCTGTTGATACGATGACCAAATGTGTCTCTTCACTTAGAACGGCTTGTTTGACGCTAAATTCACCGGAAACAAGTTTGCGTGCTTTTTGACATAGACCCAGTAGTTGATAAATTCTTTGATTATTCATTGCTCTCAAACTCACTTCTTAATGTGTCATAGATTTCTTTTGATACTGCCATTTTATAAGAACGCTCGAGTCCTTTGCTCTTTTCCGCCTTATTAAGACACTCTATATCTTTACAGATATAAGCACCTCTTCCTGGTTTCTTACCTGTAAAATCAAGTGAGAACTGATCTTCGCTATTTTTGACCACTCGGATCATCTCTCTCTTATCTTTCATTTCACCGCAACCTGTACATTTGCGTAGTGGCAATTTACGTTGCTTCATAGGCCTTACTCTCCAGCTTCTACAATTTCTTCTACTTTTTCTACTGCAGCTTCGCTTTTGATGTCAATTTTCCAGCCTGTTAACTTTGCAGCAAGACGTACATTTTGTCCGCCTTTACCAATTGCTAATGTTAAAATGTTATCTGGAACGATTACTTTAGCATTTCTCTCAGTTCCCTTTTCAGTTTGAACTTCTTCTAAGATTACGTCAAGTACTTTTGCTGGACTTAATGCTGCTTCAATGAACTCTTTTGGATCTTCACTCCAACGTACTACGTCGATCTTCTCACCATTTAATTCATTTACAATCAGATTGATACGTTTTCCTTTTTCACCAACGCATGAACCTACTGGATCAACTGCCGGGTCTTTTGAATGAACTGCAATCTTAGTACGTGAACCTGCTTCTCTTGCGATACTCTTGATTTCTACAGTACCATCTTTAATTTCTACAACCTCATGCTCAAAAAGACGTTTTACAAGATCTGGGTGTGTACGAGAAACGATAACTTGCGCGCCTCCCTTATTCCCTTTACCATCAAGTTTCATCTCATTTTTGTTGAGATCTTTAACAGTTACAACGTAGAATGCTCTTTGATATCCATGCTCATCATTCATTTGGTGGTCAAAGTTTTCTCCAACCATTGCTTCTGTTGTTGGTAATGATCCTTCAGTATGCTCAAGTTGTACGATAAAGCCATTTTTTTCTTTACGAAGTACACGCCCCTTAACAATATCATTAAGTTTGACGATATACTCTTCATATACCATTTGTCTTTCAGCTTCTTTAATCTTTTGGATAACAACTTGCTTTGCATTTTGTGCAGCGATACGACCGAAGTTTCTTGGTGTAATCTCTACATCTACAATATCTCCAACTTCTGCAAGTGGTGTTATTTTTTTTGCTTCTGAGATTCCAACTTCTGCAACTGGAACCATTACATCATCATCTTCTACAACAGTCTTAACTGCAAGAACTTTGACATCCCCTGTTTCTTGGTTAATATCCACACGAATATTTGCTTTTGCAGCTTGGCTTGTTCCAAAATGCTTCTTACAGGCAGCTTCAATTGATTGCTTAATTGCATCAAATAGCTTCTCCCTATTAATCCCTTTCGATTGCGCAATTTGGTCAATTGCCGTGATAAATTCTTGATTCATCTTAATCCTCCTCTAATAGTTCCCTTCAGTTAAAATAAAATAGCGAGTCTCACCATCGCTACGTTTTCCATGTCAAATACAATTGCTTCACCTAAATCATCTTTGATTGTAAGTTCTGCATCTGTTTTAGAAACTAATTCACCCTGGAAATGTTTTTGTTTATCTACTGCTTTGTAGAGTTTTACATCTACAACGCTCCCATTAAAACGTTCAAAATCTTTATCTTTTTTCAAGATACGGTCTAGCCCTGGTGAACTTACCTCTAACATATATGGTAATTCAATCGGATCTTTTTCATCTAGAACCACTTCAATGGCACGACTTGTCTTCTGACAATCATCAATTGTAATGCCACCTTCTTTATCAATGTAAATTCTTAAATAGTACGTTGGCCCTTCCTTAACGAATTCCACATCTACTATTTCATACATGAATTCATCTGTAATTGGTTGTAAGTACTCTGTAACTTTGTCTACTATCTGTTTTTTGTTCATCGTATCATCCTCTCATACAAATAGTTTTGCTTAATCTATCATAACTATTCATCTAAGCATATAGAAAGAGTGGGTAAAAACCCACTCTTTCTAGTCGCAACATCTATTTATACTAAAAGATTATAATACTTTTTTCAGTAAAATGCAAGTATTT
>JBOFIR010000134.1:0-26070 GCA_051650265.1 Cellulosilyticaceae bacterium | reverse complement strand
TTTTTGGTAGTGTGATGAAGCAATTCATTCATATGGCTGGTAGTAAATACTTAAAGAAGAAATACTAAAAATTTGCTCTTTGCAAATACAATTAACTGGTTAAATAATGTATCTTTCAACTAAGCAATGAGTTAATTGTTTACCAAAGCTCACCAAGGGTACACTTTGATATAAGAGTGTACTCTTTTTTGTGTGAAGGTAAATATATAGAATATTTATGCAAAAACGATTAAAATAAGATAGGAGGAATGATATGGCCTATTTATTTAAGTATTATGCAGGATGTTATGATCGATTTATGAGCCACTTTAAGCTAGATGGTAATGAGCAGATTATTGGGTGCTTAGGTGCTATAAAGGACAAAAATATATTGGACTTAGGGGGTGGGACAGGGACATTAGCAGACTGCTTGCAGCAGTTAGGGGCCAATGTCACACTGATTGACCCTTCTGAGCAAATGACTAAGATTGCAAGAGACAAGAATAAGAAGCTTGTGGTGTATACAAAAACACTTGGGGAGCTAGATAAGGTGCTTCCAAAAGAGGTGTTTGATGTGATTATTATTCGGGATGCGCTACATCATATGAGAGATGCTGAGGAAACGATCAAGCTATGTCATACTTATCTCAAAGAAGGGGGAGAGTTGGTGATTTGGGAGTTTGATAAGAGAAGGCTTAAGACCAAGATAATTTGGACTTTTGAGACTTTGTGCTTTGAGAAATGTCAGATGTTCTCGCCTGATAGTCTAAGGAGTCTGTGTAACCCTTATTTTGAAGAAGTAGGTATGACGTTTTACCATGAAGCAGAAATGCTATACCAAGGTACCAAAAGGAGGGGAGAGAAATCATGAGACCGTTTGCATTAATCAAAAAGCTAGGAATACTAGGGCTTAAAAAAGAGTTGGTAGATGCCCAAGATATAGGGAAGGCATATAATTTGGTAAGTGAGAATTACGAGCAAAAATTTCTTACAAAGATGCACCAGTACAATGACCAAGTCATAGAGGCTTTTGTGAGTGCATTACCACCTCAGGCTAGTGTATTGGTGGATTTGGCTTGTGGTACGGGGTACAGTAGCCAGAGATTACACCAGATGGGTGTAGATGCAACGATTGATTTGGTAGATGTATCAGAGGGGATGCTGCGTCAAGCTAGAGCCAAGCAGCTTCTGAAAGCTAGTTATATTCAACAGGACATGCTGGGGTATCTTAGAAGCCAAGGGGATCAGAGTGTAGATGGAGTAGTGTGCTGTTGGGCAATCAAATATCAGCCGCCCAAAGAGGTGATAAGAGAGGTGTATCGTGTGCTACGCCCAGGTGGTGTCTTTGGCGTTATCGTTAATACTAAGCAGACCTTGCCAGAGATTAGAAAAATCTATCCCAAATTACTAGCGAGTAATCCGGATTGCATCCAGAAGATTATGAGGGATTTGCCAAATCCTAAGTCTAAAAAAATCTTTGTAGACTGGTTTGAGCATGCTGGGTTTGAGACCCTAAGAGCAGAAGAAGGCAAACAAGTTTTTGAATTCCAAACCACTCAGGAGTTAGGACAGTGGGTTACTCATACAGGGGCATTGGCAGGATTTGATTGTATGATTGATTTGAGAAACCCCAAGGTACAGGGCGAGTTGATTAGACTTTTGGAAAAAGAGGAAGTCACATCATTTACCCATGATTTTGTATGGGCAGTATTAAGAAAATAGGGAGGTAGTGTATGAATATCAAAGGAGTGATGAAAACTGTACCTATGTTTTTTAACAAAGGTGCAGTGAAGAACTTTTTGTATTTACATAAACGTTTTAAAGAAAATCCTAGCTATCGCTTAAAATATTTGGTGCGATGCTCACTCAATGTGATTAAGCATGAGCGTATCGTAAAACATGATGGGGATTACATCATCAATGCATTTTTGCCACCAGTAAATAGTGAGGCTTTTATGTCTATCGCAAAAAGTGTGCCAGGTGAGGGGGCAGAATTTTATACCAGTCATGTGGAGGGGGTAAGACTAGCTCCCATATCCACCTATGTGGCAATCACCAAGAAGTGTAGGTATCACTGTTGGCATTGTAGTGCCAGTGAAATGATGGCGAAGCCCCAGGAAGACTTGGAGACTGACAAGGCAATTAAGATTGTGCAGGATTTGCAAGACTTAGGTGTTGGGATTATAGGATTTACAGGTGGAGAGCCGTTGATTAGAAAGGACTTAGAGCAGATATTAGGAGCTATAGACCAAAGAAGTATGACCCTACTTTTCTCTAATGGCTATGGACTGACCAAGGAGCGCGCTAGAAGTCTTAATCAGGCAGGCCTATTTGGGATTGCTATTAGTTTTGATAGTGTGAATTCGCAAGTCCATGATGACAAAAGAGGGTATAATGGGGCATACGATATCGCTTTAGATGCTATCCGAAATGCCAAGGATGCAGGACTCTATACTATGGGACAAGTGGTGTGTACGAGAGAGCTACTTCAAACAGGGGAAATCCATGAGATTGCAAAGTTCTTGAAAGCACAAGGGATTCATGAACTCCGCATTGTAGAGCCTATACCATGTGGTCAGTTACAGGAGCAACAAGAGGCAGTCCTTACCGCTAAGGAGCAACAAGAACTCATTAACCTACATATTTTATTTAATGAAAATAAGGCATATCCCAAAACTTCTGTATTCCCTTATGTAGAGTCAGATGAACAATATGGATGCGGCGCAGGCGTGCAGCATAGTTATATAGATTATGAGGGCAATTTTAGAGCCTGTGATTTTATATACAAAAGTTATGGCAATGTTTTGGAAGAATCTATGGAACAAATCTGGGCTAGGATGCATCAAAGTTGTGGGGGCCCTAGATGTGGCTGCTATGCTAAAAACAAATGCAATCTCTGTAAGGGGGAGCAGATGCCTAAATATTATCAGCTTTTAGGCGGCAAACAATAAAATATGAGTAAAGGGGAATAGCTATGAAAAGAGTATGGCAAGTGGGTATGATGTGTATGGTATTGTCTATGGGAATGTCAGTAAGCGCAATAGAGAATAGTAAGCTTACGTGTGATTTGCCAAGATACGATGCACTCCAAAAATCAGAAGCAGAACGAATCGTAGGGGAAAAAGATTATACGGCTTATCAAGATGAAACTACAGGATGGTGGGTCTACTCCATAGAGATGAACCCAGAAGTATGGGAAGAACGTGTCGTTGTATATGACCCCAATGAAACTGATGAGAACAAATGTGTGAGATTACAGGGCAAATATGTAAAAGCTTATAAAGATGAGCTAGCAGATGAGATATTACTGTTTAATGATGAGACCAAGAGAGCAGAAAAACTTGACTTAGAGAAGTATCAGACATCACAGGGAGGATTTGTGAATTCTCCTGATAAGAAGTGGGGAGCTATGGTCAAGAGAGAATATGGATCAGCGTATACCAATGGCTACAGAGAAGTACTATTTATCAAGAATAATGAGACTGGGGAAATCAAAGAAGTGCAGTCAGAGCTTGTGATTCCTTATGTACTATGGCTAGAGGATGGGACACTACTCGTACAACGAAAAGTTACAGATCATTACAAGCCTGAGATGCTAAGATATGATCCTATGACTCAGATAAGTGAGCGTATAGATAGTGGCCATGGCGCATGTTATTTAAGAGACGAAAACAAAATTTGGTATGGAGACAATGGCACTCAAAAAACATATGATACCGAAACCAAAGCCATTAAGATACTTACGAGTCAAGAAGCAGAAGCAATGGCGCTTAGATACCAACAACAAACAGACGGCAAGACAGGTATCGTACCCTTACCAAAAGGCTTGGATATACAATCATTAATGGTGTTAAACTTAGAAGAAAGTAAACAAGAACCTGTAGCCCAGCTTACAATAGGTAGCAAGCAAGTCGCATTAGATTTTGCATACACTAGCAAGGGTTGTCAGTACGTCCCAGTGAGAAATCTTATGGGGATTGTCCCAGTACAATTAGAAAAAGTAGATACCAAGACCAATAAGTTATCGTACAACGGCAAATCACTCATATTAGGTGCTAGCAATAGTGCAATATTTGATGAAAGAGCATATGTATCATCTGATGGCCTAAAGGTGTTAGGGATAGATTGTCAGGTAGAGTATGTACGACAGGAAAATGTTTATTGAAATTGATAAGACAATGTGCTGGATTATTGGGATTTTATAACGCTTATTTATAGTTGGTAATGCACCGTATATTATAGTGAATTCATCTATTCATTTATCAAGTAAATACAGGGCGTTGCCTTTATTAGCATAGTCATACCAGTGAATAAGTTGTTCTTTGAACCAGTACGCTTGTTTAACCGTAGCACCATCAAGCGCATCAGAGAGTTCTTGTTTGAAGTCGTTGCTATATCTAGATTTTAGAGCTACAAAGCTATAGATCCATGTGAAATTTAAGTTGCAGCATTTACAAGATAGCCTAATGATAGGCAAAATGAGTGTGGTAATGTTGCCCCAAATCGGCAAATGCCTTACGTGTCTAGGTTTAGAAATATCTGTGATCATAACCCCTTGAAGATTAAGTAGTGTATTGATATCATGTAAGTGCATCCGAAGTCCCCCAGTCTCTAGTTTTGTTCGCACTTACAAGAGTACAGGACAACGGGTGCATTTTTCATCTGTAAAATTTGGTATTTAGTTTGTCAAGCACAGTTCATGGTGATGAGCCTCTTTTTAAATATAAAATAAATATTGAAAAACACTTATTTAAGAGGTATAATAAGTGAAAATTTAAGACACGGAGGGAATTATGAATTCAAAACGATTAGTAGTAACTGCTCAATTACATCATCATCACAAGTAGGGCTTGGGTCACCAATTTGATTTGGTAGATACAAGTCTATTTAACGTTAGGCTTGTATCTACTGTGATGATTTGAATTCATAATTCAACACCCTCTTTTAGGAGCGGATCAATGCATGTAGGTACAACGCCTATGTGCATTTTTTATTATCCAAAATTAGAGGAGAGATGAATATGAAAAAGAAAATAAAGCCATCTATATTATCAGGATTTATGGAACTCTGTCCCAAGCAGCAGATGATCTTTAATGATATAGTAGCTAAAATGATAAGAGTTTATGAGCAGAATGGATGTATGCCTATGGATACACCACTTATTGAAAAAGAAGAGATCCTATTAGCAAAGTCAGCGGGAGAGACAGAGAAACAGGTGTATCGTATCGATAAAGAAAAAACGAAGCAGGCATTGAGATTTGATTTGACAGTACCTTTTGCACGTTATGTGGTACAAAATATGAATGAACTTACATTTCCTTTTAAGCGTTACCAAATTGGGAAAGTTTACAGAGGCGAGAGAAATCAGAAGGGAAGATATAGAGAGTTTTATCAACTGGATATAGATATTGTGAATCCAATCAAACTAGCTATTGCCAATGATGCGTTTGTCATGAGTTTAGCAGCTCAAGCATTTCAAAGTATTGGGCTAGACAATTACGTATTTCAGATTAGCAATCGTAAGATTTTATCAGGGCTCCTTGAATGGCTGGGGATAGCATGCGGGCAAGAGGTCATGGGAGCGATTGATAAGTACGATAAGGTAGGTAGAGAGAATTGCCTAAGAGAAATAGAAACTTTGATTGGCCAATCGGATTGTACGTATATTGCGGACCTGCTCCAAATATCAGGTGATACAGCGTATAGGATACAACAACTGAGGGCGATGGCTGAAAGGTTGAAAATGCCATTGGGTACGGACGAAGTGGAGCCAAAGGTAAGGGGTTACTTGAAAATGCTACAAGGTATCAATGAATTAGAAGAAGTTGTGAATACATTAAAATGGTTAGGTGTAGAAGATCAAAACTTTAAGATAGCATTAAAAATAGTTAGAGGCCTTGATTATTATACAGGAACTATATTTGAAACGATAATTGAAGGCAGTGAAGGCTATGGCTCCATATGCTCAGGTGGGAGATACGACGATTTAGCAGCGCTCTATACAGATATCAAGATGCCAGGGGTGGGCATATCTATCGGGATCACAAGATTGTTTTTTGTACTCAAGGAGATAGGCTTTTTAGAAAATTATAGTTTAGCAGAGGAAAGCAGTTATCTTCTGATTGCGTTAGGTAATACTTTAAAAGAATGTATAGAGATCAATCAAGTATTACAAAGGCAAGGGATTAAGTCAGAAATATATTTGAATCAGGATTCTCTCAAGAAACAGTTGAAATATGCTGATACAAAGGAAATAGCAATGGTTGTTATCGTAGGGGAAGATGAACTAAAAGAAGGAAAGTTAGTTGTAAAAAATATGAAGACAGGTGAGCAAATAAAAGTGGATAGAGATGCATGGCTTAGTGAAAAAGGGCACAGATTATGAAAATCTGAGACCCTTTTTAAGTGCCAGATGCTGGCTAATCACATTGTCCATCAGGACAAGCATCTTGCTTGGTATCGTTGGCACTGCCATTCGCATTGCCACAAATAATCACCTGATTTTTGTTTCTAGATAAAAGTGCGAGTAAGAAAAAGAATACAGTTGTTCCTACCCAAAAAGAAATTTGTTTGTAAAACGGTACACCGCTCTCCCATTTCATCGTTTCTACCTCCTAAACAAAATATAATATACTCTAGTATAACATGAATTTGCTTGTAGACTATAGATTTCAAGTTGCAACATTTTGAGATTTAATATATTTTTAGAAATTTCAAAAAAGGTATTTACAATTCCATAAATGGTATTATAATCATAAGTGGAACTAATGAAAGGGGCAAAAGATAATGAGTCTATCAAAAGCTACATTAAATCCTATAAGAATGCGTATTCTTCAGCATCTGATGTTACATCCATCCGCAACAGCTAAAGAGTTAGTGGAAGTGATGGATGATGTACCAAGAACGACGCTTTATAGACACATCAATACATTGGAAGATGCCACACTGATTAAAGTGATACAGGAAAATAAAATTCGGGGCACAGTAGAAAAAGTCTATGCAATCAATACACAAGCGAATGCCTATGCGGAGCAGTCACCAAGTCAGGTAACGATGCAGTTCATGCTAGAGATTATGACGCGGTTTGAGCGTTACTTTGCAGGAGATGGGGCAAACCCACAGGCGGATATGCTTTTTATGAGAACAGCTACATTTAACCTTACAGATGATGAATATGGAAGGATGATCGGTGAGGTAGGGGCAGTTATGGCGAAATACCTAGAATTAGAGAAGACACCTGATAGGAAACTCAGGCAGTTATCCACCATATCCTCTCCTTATACAAACAAGTAAATTTTAGAAGGGGAGATTGTAATGGCAAAAAATAAAAAGTCAAAGGGGAAAAGATGTATGATGGTTTTAGGAAGCATTATAGGGATTATAGCAGTATTAATGGTTATAGGATACTTTATCAATAAGTCAGCACTTAAAAAAGAAGATGCCACACTTGTACCTAAGGGGCAGATGGTAGAAGTAGATGGCGGTCAAATCAATGTGTATAGTGAAGGTAATGGCGAGGAAACGATCGTGATCTTAGCAGGCTATGGGGTAAGTCTTCCACAAGCAGAGTATGGACCACTTATGAGAGCCCTTACAGATCAGTATCAAGTGGTTATTTGTGATTATAAAGGTGTAGGTTTTAGTAGTGGCACAGATCAGCCGAGAACAGTAGCAAACATGACAGAAGAGACACGAGCCGCTTTAAAGGGAGCAGGCATTAAAGCGCCTTATATCTTTATGCCACATTCAATGGGCGGATTGATTGCAGAAGACTATGCGATTAAGTACCCAGAAGAAGTAACGGCGATGGTGCTACTTGATAGTACACCAACGGTTGCAGTGAATCAGAAGGCACCATCTATAGGATGGGTCTACAAACTCAGTGAATTCCTTCAAAGTGTAGGATTTACAAGATTTCAAGTGAATATCGCACCGCTTCCTTATAAGGTAGAGAATGGCTATACAGAAGAGGAAGTGAGTTTACTTAAGACTTTTACCAAAAGAGCATTTAACGATACGATGATTAATATGGGTATTGCATTGCCACAATTCATTGAAGAGATGAAGTCAGTGTCAGTGCCAGATGGTATTCCAGTACTCAAAATTATCTCAAAACCTACACTTGAGATGACTTCTAAGCAGCTCAAAGAAGATGGTATGGCCTATCAAGAGAAACATTTAGCAAAGTTAGGGAATGAGGTAAAGTTTGAATTAGTAGACTATCCGCATCTCATGCACCAAACCTATGCAAAGGAAATAGCAGAAAGAGCAGAGAAATTTTTGAAAGAAATAGATCAGTAAAGCTTAAAAAATTTTCATTAAATGTAGGCCTATGCATACTATCAGCGAAATCGGTTAATTCACCAAGCAAGGGTGATGAATTATTGATTTTACAAGAATTTTTTAGAACGGAGAGTCAATGCTGCTGAAACACTCGCTGGGATTCAAAACGATCTCACGCCAATAAAATTTTATTTTAAAAATTATTAGAGACCCTGACAGAAGTCAGGGTCTCTAATAATTTTCTCATCTATATGTAATAACACTAGGATTACAATGATCCTCATCTATTATTTCATTATTTTGCAAGAAGCATACACCGTCAATCCACTCGCCTTCATATTCTTTCTGTAATAGGCTTGAAGATAAAACTTTTACATTAACTGCAGCGCCTGTACTACCGGCGAAATATGATCCCCAAACCTTACCTTCTTCACCATCTCGTAAATTGATAGTCGCAATTTTTCTCTTTCCAACTTCATCTATACTCACTAACTCTATAGGAAGTGTAAATTTTACCTTTGATAATGTATTGCATAATGCCTGTATTTTTTCTTCTAAAGAGAGTTGATCTGGAATCTCTACTGTAGAAGATACTGTTGTCTTGTAATCATTTACATCTACATCATAGATTATAAAAGTGGATGTTGTAATGGCCTCATCTTTTTTTGATCCACATCCAGACAGCATTACGAACATTAGGCTACATAATAATACCCATACTAATTTTCTTGTGTTCATGCAGTACCTCCAAAACAATATTTTTACTGGCAAATTATAACCTTTAGATTTACATAAGTCAATGTTTTAACAACTATAAATTTATTTACTGATATAATGTTTCAACAAAAAAGTATGATTAATAAAAAAGTTTAATAACTCGTATGTCCTATATTTCCTTAGCAAGGTAACATGACAGAGCCTCTTCAATTTCAGATGACTATAAGAATAGGACAATTTAGTTAAGTAATATGATAATTGTAAAAGTATTAAGGTGGTGTGCATAATGATAGGTGTACGATGTAGATGGTTACAAAGAGATGCTAGAAGAGTAATATTAAAGGCTGATAAAGCTATAAATGGGAAATTAGAGATGAACACTATCAAAGAGCTGGTTTTAGAGGTAGGGCAAATGATGGGGAGAATCGAAGAACGTATAAAGGACTTAAAACAAGAACCTAAGCCAGTTTATGGAGAATTGTTAAGAGAACTCGAGAAAAGGTATTGTAGATTGTGGGAGTTTATAGAGATGCAGAATAATAAACCTTCAAAGTTAAGAAATACTAATTTTATTGTAAGATGTCCATACCAACGTACGCTAGAGCAAGAAAAAGAGTTAGTAAAGAGATAAATTGACTCATATTTTCAACGATATGTTATAATATAAGCATATAAAATTTGACTAATCCTTAGGGCTAAACACTCTAGGGATTTTTTGCTAAGGGGAGTATAAATGAACTTACAATATAATTTGCTTTTATTAAAAGGGGAAGACAAGACAGCTGATATAGAGTCGTGTCAATATACTAATGGCAAATATGTGATTCGGTTTAAAGGGAATTCAAAAACATACGACTATGCGTATACAAGTGTGACGTGGTGTAGAGCGCCGAAGGATATAAATGTGGGGCATCATCAACTGTATAAGGATGGCAAGCGGTTGATGCCTATTAAGCAAGTACTTATTTTTGACACACATATCAGGGTGTTTTTTGAAAATGGTGAAGTGCGTACTTGGGAAAGGAATACTATTGAGGTGAGGAAGTCTTCCTTGGTGGATGGGATATCACACAATACACTGAAGTACTTTGCTGAAGTAGCTAATGTAATGGGAATACGTGCAGATGATGGCACAGGATTGCTTGCAAAGCAGTATGAGAAGATTAATTTTGTGGACAAGCAGTCTGTACTGGCTACGTATCTCAATCCAAAGCAGCATCCTATTAAAAGAGATGAAGGTAAAATGTTTATTGTACCTTTTGGGTGTAATAGCAGTCAAAAACAAGCAGTGCAAAATGCACTGACTAATTCCGTAAGTGTCATTAAAGGACCACCAGGAACGGGGAAGACACAGACGATTTTAAATATTATTGCTAATATCTTAGTAGAGGGAAAAAGTGTTGCTGTTGTCTCTAACAACAATGCTGCGACTCAAAATGTATTAGAAAAACTTGAAAAGTATGGGTTGCAAGATCTGGTTGCTTCATTAGGATGTAAGGAGAATAAAGTAAACTTTATAGCGAGGCAAGAACGCACAAGTTGGAATTATATACAGTTAGATGAAGAGATGAGAAACAATTATAAAGACAAGTTGAAGCAGTTGTATATAACAATGGCAGACATGCTAGAAAAACGTAATCAACTTGCTTTGCAGAAGACTTATATTGAAGAGTTTTTATTAGAAAAGCAACATTTCGAGAACTACTTTGAAGAAACTTTTGCAAAGCCAATGCCTTTTAGAATGAGAAGTCATGAGAAATCGAAGTATTTGTTAAGTCTCTGGCATAGAGTAGAATCGGGACGTATTGGTTTTTTATATAAAGCATGGTTAGTATATATACAAGGTAGAGGAAGCTGGGGATTTTATAACTTGTCAGTGGACGAGATGGTGGCGACTTTGCAAAAATATTATTATAAAACGAAGTATGAAGAAATACAAAAAGCATATCAAAAACTTAGTCTAGAGTTGGAGCAATTTCACTTTGAAAGTAAACAAAAAGAGTTGGAAGCGATCTCTTTGAGTCTGCTGTATGATGCATTGGGTCAGCAGTATACTCATAAGACAAAACCAATTTTTAAAGAAGAGGACCTGTGGAAAAATTCTGCTAGAGTGAATAGCGTGTATCCAGTTGTTTTAAGTACAACCCATTCAATTAGAGGGAGTTTGGGATATGAGCATATATATGACTATATGATTGTAGATGAAGCGTCTCAAGTTGATTTGGCAACAGGTGTACTAGCGATGGCTTGTACAAAAAACTTGATTGTAGTAGGGGATGAGAAGCAGTTACCCAATGTAGTACCGACCAATGACAAGGTGCGTATTATTCAAATTAGCCAGGGTTATGCGCTAGAAGAAGGCTACCAGTATGAAAAATATAGTTTGCTCACATCGATCCTAGAAGTTCTACCTAATCTAGAGGTTGTTTTGCTCAAAGAACATTATCGCTGTCATCCAAAGATTATCCAGTTCTGTAATCAAAAATTCTATCACAATGAATTGGTGATTATGACACAGGACAAAGGGGAAGACGGTGTACTAAAAGTTTATCAAACAGTAGAAGGGAATCATGCAAGAGGGCACTTCAATCAAAGACAGTTAGATGAGATTAAAAGCCGTGTCATACCTGAACTTGGTAGGCTGGAAGGGGATGATGCACTGGGTATTATCACACCTTATAAGGAGCAGAAAATACGTATGGAAGTAGAGATGGGCTGTGAGGGAATTGCTATTGATACAGTTCATAAATTTCAAGGGAGGGAAAAGGATGATGTGATTATTGTAACTGTAGACAATGAAGTAACGGCATTTGTAGATGATCCCAATCTACTCAATGTAGCTGTATCACGTGCCAAAAAAAGATTAAGACTTGTGGTGACAGAGAAGGAAAAAGACCGTAATACCAATATTAGTGATCTCATACGTTATATGATCTACAATAATGGCGAGCTATTAGAGGGCAATATCTACTCTGTATTTGACCTACTCTATAAAGATTATGAAAAACAAAGACAAGCCTATCTAAAAGATAAAAAACAAGTATCAGCGGTGACTTCAGAAAATCTGATGTATGCTTTATTGGAAGAGATTCTTACACAAGATGAATTTTGTGACTTAGGCATAGTTGTGCATCAGCCACTAAAGATGCTCATTAAAAATGTTGAGAAATTAGAAGAGCAGGAAGTTGCATATGTGATGAATAGAAAGACGCATACAGACTTTGTTATTTTTAGAAGAGTGGATAGAAGTCCAGTGATGATTATAGAGGTAGATGGTTATAACCATCATAAGCAAGGGACAACTCAGTATCAAAGGGACAAAATGAAAGATAGCATACTTCAAAAGTATGATATACCTTTTATAAGGCTAAAGACAAATGGAAGTAATGAAAAAGATCGTATAATAGAAAAGCTCAGAAGAACAAAATCATTGTTATAGAATAAATAGGTGAGAAGAAGATCGAGGGGTTTTAGAAGAACTGAAGTAGGGCCAGAAGGGCCTTACTTCTTGATGAAAGATGAAAAACAAAAAATGAGAGGTAAAATCTAGGCAGTTGAGAGAAAAATTTACATAGATTTAACCATGTCTTGACCTATACTTTACTAAGGGGTGTTATAGTAAAGAAAATCGGCAATTTATGAAGGAGCTAACCAAAATGAAATCACTTATTATAGCGCTTGGGGCATTGGCGGCAACTTTTGCACCATTAACATTCAAAGATGCAGCACCCTTAGCAACAAATCTTGTTCAACTTGATCGTTATACTACATATTCACAGGCACACCTGGTAGATGATATCCCATTAGTCAATGGGGGCGGAATCTTACAAGCGGTAGTAGAGATACCTGCGGGTACTTCTGGGAAGTGGGAGATCATGGAGAATGGGAATTTAGAGTGGGAATTTAAAAAAAGTGAGCCACGTATTGTCAACTACTTGCCTTATCCAGGGAACTATGGTTCACTCTCACAGACATTAGCAGGGGATGGCGATCCACTTGATGTGGTGATTTTAGGACAGGCAGTAGATAGAGGAGAAGTTGTGAGTTTCAACCCAATAGGAATTATGGAAATGATAGATGATGGTGAAGAGGATTATAAGATTATTGCAGTCATGGAAAATAGTCCACTTAGTCATGTGACGTCATTGAGTCAACTTCAAAAAGAATATCCAGGGATAAAAGAAATTATCGAAATCTGGTTTAGTAATTATAAAGGTGCAGCAGGTGATATACAAATAGGTGGCTGGCAAGATGAAGTCAGTGCACGTACTTTTATAGAAGAAGCACATACAACTTATCTTAACGCACAATAGAAAGATACCCTAGGGGGTGATACACTAGCTGAATAGGGTAGGCTGGAAATGATTGCGGTGAAATGATGAGAGAAGATCCTACATAGATGATTACAAGTCTATGTAGGATCTTTTGTTGTAGAAAAGTACTATGGGGAGGGCTTAGAAGAAATAGGGGCCTGGAAGGGTCTTGCAAAGAGCTTACAAGGCGTTACGTGATGCGCCCATGCCTGAGGCAGCCAGCCAAAGCCAGCAACTGTCATAAAGAGTGATTGGGAAAAGCCTTGGTTGACTAAGAGCTGCTTATTGGGTGTTGGAAGCGTTGTCTGGGAAGCAAGACAAGTGATCAAGGTGTCAAAAGCCTCATAGAGTGGTTTCATGATCTTTGACGCCTTGGGAATTGCAGTATGAGTGGCCTTGAACATTTCACCACTTCCAAAGCCTAGGGCACCACCAAAGGACCAATTCATGCGCATGGCATAGTGTTCTAAGATATTGAGTGCAAGATGATTTTGGAAGCCATCTATAAATCCGCAGTTAATCAGCCCATAGAGTATAGGTGATTTGTCAGGTGAAAGAGTAGATTGGTAGTGTGCAAGCTGATGGAGAAATTGCAGGAGTGTAGCGGGAAGTGAGTCCACATAAAGTGGTGCAACGACTACAATCGTATCACAAGCTAAAAGACGCGCATATTCAGAGGAACAATCTTCCTTTTGTGTTAACCTACGTGCATCAAAGATCGTATAGTCTTCTGTGATAAGGTGAAGTTCTTGGATCAAGTAATCAATGAGCTGGCAAGACAAGCTTCCCGATGGCCGCGGGCTACCGTTGATGAATCCAAATTTAGGCATGATGGTGAACCTCCTTAAGCATCTGTTTTTTGACTTGGAGTAGGGCGTTATGAATTTCTGCATGTGTACGGCAAATATAGACTTGAGGCGGTGGTAAGTGAAAATTGATGCTATTGGCTTTGGTGAGCGCGATAAATGTAGCTTCTTCCGCAGGGGTAATAGACTCCGTGTAGGCAATAATAATTCTTTTAGCAATCTTCTTGTAACGTCTGGCATGATGGATTTCTATAGGATGACCTTGACGCTTTACGCGGGTAAAAAAAGGTAAGACGTTAGGAATAGAACGATCGAGTATTTTCTTGATCCCAGGGCTGTAACAGCCGTATTGGATGGGTGTGACAAAGAGCATAAGCTCATCTTGAACCATATGTACGTTGATTTCATCGCTTAAGTCCTTGAAACAACATTTGCCAGGTGTTTTTAGCCAACAAGAAAAGCAGCCTATACAGGCATGGAGTGTATCAAAAGTAACTTGAAAATGTTTGACGCATGGCACAGCGCCAAACAAGCTTGAGATCCAGTCGTTGGCAGCTTGGGTAAGGGAACAAGCCGGATCATGTTCTGAGATGATAGAAAAGTTCATCATAATCATTCCTTTCTAAAGTTGACAGTGTAAACATGTGTTCAATATACCAAAGTATGTTTACAGTGTCAACTTGAGTGGCTATAATAAAATCATAAAATTTGAAGATAAAAATGAAAGAGGTAGGCCATGGAGAAGGAAAATTACCATCATGGGATGTTAAAAGAGGAACTTATCAAAAATGGATTGATACTCCTAAATCGTGAAGGGTCAGAAAAATTTTCATTACGTAAGGTAGCAATCATGTGTGGGGTAAGTCATGCAGCACCTTACAAGCACTTTAAAAGTAAGGAAGAAATGCTCAGTGCGATTGCGCATCGAGTAAGTCAGGACTTTAGAGAACATTTGGAGCAAGTAAGTGTGACCTGCCCAGGTCTATATGGGATAGTCGCAATGGGAAAAGCCTATGTACGGTATATGGTTGAGAATAAAGATGCCTATCAATTGATGTTTTTGGGAGAATTTAAACTGAGTGTACGGTTAGAGGAGGCATTCATTTATGAAGAGGATTCCCCATTTGCACCGTTTCATAAAGCAGCCCAGGAGCAGCTCGGTGCTATATTCCAAGATCCTAAGCAATTGAATAGGGTGATTCTGAATATGTGGAGTCAAGTACATGGGTTAGCCACGCTGATAATCAATGGGATTGTGGAATACGATCAGGATTTGGATGAATTAGTGGAAAAGATGCTGACTTCAAGTAGCATGAACTTGTAGATAGCGTACCAAAAGCAACAACAGAGATTTTAAAATAACTATAGGTAGGCTATAATTAAAAGAAAAGAACACAGATCGCGTCGGAGGATGAGGGATAATAGAATAAACGCATAAAGAATCAAGGGAATTCAAACAATAATTTGAGTATACAATGGAGACAAAGGACGTGAAGGAGAAGACCCTTATGAGTAAGTATTTTTATCAAATTTATAAAAGTATATACATCAAGTCAATAAGGAGAGGGCTTTTGAAGGTGCAGCCCATCATTTTGATAAACTGTATATTTATCATCATACTGAATATCGAGAGCGAGATCTTCATGGATATCATGAAGATCAGTATAGGTGATCAGTGGAAGGAAATCCTAAGGGAGGTCTACAACAGCTTATATATGCTATCAAAGATGTTGATTATCATATCCATTTGTAGTGAACTTGCCAAAATACGTATCTATGAGAAGCAAGATATCAAATATATGGGAAATGGTGTAAGCTCAAATATGGTGGGGTTTATAGGATTAGCTTCAGCAGTTGCTTTTAGTAGTATCTTCACGATGCAGAGTGCTATAGATACTGGAAGTAGTACAATCATTGCAGCAAACTGGACTTTGCTTGCTATAGTCGTAGGGATTCTATTTAGTGAGGTTTATATCAAAATATATTATGAGATGCTAGATCGCAGAAGGAGTTTGACTAACAGCTATGACAAGGCAGTAAGACAGTCTGTTCTGGCGATTATTCCTTCCGTTTTAACAATCATTACAGTCATTTGTGTAGCTTTTTTAATTGATTCCGTTTTTGCGGATGCGATCTACGACATGGGTCAAATCACCATACACGGCGCCAATAGCTTTATCAATGATATCAGATATATATTTATAAAAAATGTACTATGGATCATAGGGGGGCATGGTGGTGATTTAATCGTACACGATGCTTCCTTTAATCGATTGTATGTCGATACATTTACGAATATGGGAGGCGCTGGAAGTACCATATGCTTAATCATAGCCATACTCGTATACAGTAGGAACAAATATAGCAAGAAAATATCTGTTATATCTATTATACCAAGTACATTTAATATTAATGAAACACTTACTTATGGGCTACCTATACTGTTTAATCCCATATATGTGGTGCCACTCACTGTCACACCTATTGTTTTATATATAATAGCCCAAGTCGCATTTGAACTAGGCTTAGTTGAAGTTGTCAATACTGATATGAGCTGGACATATCCTGTGTTATTGAATGCCTATAAATTAACAGGTGGACTAGGTGGTATGATCCTACAAGTGATTAATATGATTGTAGGGGTTATGATCTATACGCCTTTTGTTAAAATAGCAGATAATATGAGTAAACGCGAAAGAGAAGGGGCTTATGAAAAACTTAAGAATACTATCTTCTCAAAGGATGTAGAAAAGCTAGAGTTATCTAGTAGAGATGGTGGTAATGGGGAAATCAGCATATTCTTGGCAGAAGAGCTCAAAGAAATTCTTACTGGCAGAAGACCAAACGAAGGAGAACTCTATTTGGAGTATCAGCCACAGGTTAATAAGAAGGGCAAAGTGGTTGGGGTGGAAGGCCTTTTAAGATGGAAATATGAAGAGTTTGGCAATATACCCCCCAACATTATCATATTAATTGCAGAGGAATATGGGCTTATCTATGCTTTAGGAAAATGGGTTATACGAGAGGCCATAAAAGAGCTTTCTGTGTGGAATCAACAGTTGGAAAATAAGATAGATATGTCTATCAATGTGTCTACCAAGCAATTAGTAGATGATACCTTTGCAGCGTTTGTAAAAGGGATGATCAAACTGTATCAGATCAATCCCAAGAACCTTAAAGTTGAGATAACAGAAAGCTTTGCAATAGGAGAAGATGAGGTCACCAAAGCACAGTTAACCAAGCTCACGGAATGTGGGGTAAAGCTCGCAATAGATGACTTTGGGGTGGGCTATAATCCTTTGTTATATATTAAGAAATATGATATAGATAGTATAAAAATAGATGGAAGTCTCATAAGGGATATAGATACCAATGAGGAGTCCAAAAATATAGTCAGCTCTGTATATAGTCTATGTGCCGCAACAGATATAACGGTCATTAATGAGTTTGTAGAAACGCAGAAGCAAAAGGCTGTTCTAGATCATATGGGAGAGGGCTTATATCAAGGCTATTTATTTAGCAAACCACTTGGAGCAGATGCGTGTATAGAATATATAAAAAGTAATATTTAATAAAACGATCCTAAAGGTCATATATACTAGAGAGTAGGAAGATAAAGGAGTGCTGGAATGAGCCATTATAAAAAGTTTCAAAATACAGAATGTGAGTATTTTCCCTGCCATAAAATAGAGGATGATGAGGCGTTTAACTGTATGTTTTGTTATTGCCCCTTATATATGCTAAAAGATGAGTGTGGCGGTGATTTTATCTATTTAGAATCAGGTATTAAAAGCTGTGTCAAGTGCACTAAGCCGCATGATGAAGGTGGCTATGAGTATATACAGGATGGTATGAATACTGTAATAGAACGGGTAAAGAAGCAAAAGAAATAGAAAGTGTGAGATTAGAAATGAAGATAAGCGTACCAAGTTATTTTAAGGATTTTAAATGTATTGCAGCAGACTGTGAAGATACCTGCTGCGCAGGATGGGGCATTGTAATTGATGAACAAACGCATCATACCTATCAAAATGTAGAGGGTGAATTTGGAGAAAAGGTAAGAAGTAAGATTGTACAAGATCAAGATGGCGACAATGTATTTGTATTGAATGGTGAGAACTGTCCCTTCCTAAATCAAAATAATCTTTGTGACATATACACGGAACTAGGAGAAAAAAGCCTTTGCTACACATGTAGACAATACCCGAGATACATGGAAGAGTTTCTAGATCGCAGAGAAATGGGGATCTCATTGTCTTGCCCAGAGGCTGCCAGAGTCATATTGAGAAACCAAGAAGTAACAGCCTTTGAATTAAGTGAGGATGAAGTGGTAGCAGGCCCAGATGATCGCATCGATGAAAGTGCACTCGAAGTATTTTTACTTTGTAGAAATATCATTGTGAGTATCATAGAGCGGACTGATTTATCCGTAGAAGTGAGAGCAGGGATCGTACTCCTATTTGTCCAAGAAATTCAAGATAAAATTGATTTTGATGAAATGGATGAAATCAAATATATTATAGAAGATTATCAAAAAACCAGTACTATAGAGGAATTAGTAAAAGATTTAGCGCAGTATCAAGGCAATGAGCATATTAAATATCACAATGTACATGCGTATTTCAAAACATACAAAGACTTAGAACATATCCATGCCAATGATCCGTTAGAACTGGGCAAAGCGTTTGAAAAGTTTTGGCAAAGCGAAGCAGATCAAGCATTTTATAGAGAGCAGCATCAGGCATTTAATCAGTACTATAAAGAAAACAGTTACCAGTTCAAAAATATATTAGTGTATTTTATCTTTAGATACTTTATGAAGTCGGTATTTGACTATGATCTCTCTGCAAAGATCAAGCTCGCCATCATCAGTACGATCATGATCAAAGAACTTGCAGTCGTAAGATGGATCGACAAAGGAGAATTCACGGAAGCAGATCTGGTAGATATCAGTCACATGTACTCCAAAGATGTGGAGCATTTGGAACAAAATATTGAAGCACTACAGGAAATTTTCGAAACAGAAGAGATCTATGAAGTGGATCAGATCATAATGACTTTAATGAATGGCTTTTAAGTGATATATAGTAGCATATAGGGCGCTCCAAACCTATTGAAAGAGATCTCATACTCCGAAATATATTAAAAGGGAGTGATACATGATGATTAAAGGATTAGGTAATTTATTTTTTCAAGCTGGAGATCTAGGATATAAACCTAATGGTCTAAAGCGTTATTTGCCAGCTAGTGAAAAGGTTATGGCAATAGAGAATAAACTAGCTAACGGTATCTCAGTAGATGAATTAAGCGAAGCAGAGTACAAAATACTTAATGCCCATGAAAAAGCAGAGTCAGCAGCTTTTACTACTGAGGTTAATGAGCAGATTTCAAAGGCAGAGAGAATTGCAATCAAGATTGCAAAAGGAGAGAAGTTAACACCAGAGGAAGAACGCTTGATAAGTGAGAAGTTTCCAGATCTAAAGCGAGAAGCAGAACAGGCAAAACGTGATGGAGAGGAGCTAAAAAAAAGGATACAGGCAGCGAAGACAGCAGAAGAGAAACAACAGATAGCAACAGGCGCAGTACAAAGTATGAGTAGCCAAATGGGTAAAGGTGGGCTTGCACCTATACAAGTAGCTGTCAAGATGGCAGCTACGCAAAAAGCTATTGAAGAAGCGGGGAAAGCAAATCAAAAAAGTATGGGGCTCATGGGTGAAGTGGTTAACAAAGTGAATATGGCGCCTGGTAGTTTTTTGAATATAAGAGCATAGAATCAGGCTATTGCGTATTAATCATACTGAGCATTAATGAGTTCAAAGCGTTCATCAATATTTTTCTCGCCCCATTCACACATCATTTCAAGGAGTGGAAATAAAGAAAGGCCTTTTTCAGTAATAGAATATTCAACGCGTGGGGGGACTTCGGCATAACATGTTCTTGTGATGAGCTGATCAGCTTCTATTTCACAGTTTACAATGATTTTTTCCATAATAGTTACCTCCATTACACTAAGGGAAATCTAGGTGCCTCATTGCCCCTGGTCATGAGGGGTGTTAATCTAATGAGTATAATGGTAATTTATACTGTAATAGTAAAAATGTCAACGAAACCAAAAGGAGAAAGTGATGTTATATAGAAAACTTGGCAGAACGAACCTAGATGTTGGTGTGATAGGGCTTGGGGGGAGAATGATTTAATGGCAAGCCACAAGAAGTAGTAACAGAAATACTAGATTGTGCCTTGGTACAAGGCGTGAACTACTTAGATGTCTTTATGCCACAGCCTGAAACGCGAAGTGCGATTGGAAAAGCATTGCTTGGAAGAAGAGATCAGGTATTGATACAAGGGCATCTGTGTACAATCATGAAGGATGGACAGTATGAAAGAACGAGAGATATGGACAAAGTCAAGCCTTCTTTTGAGGATCTGTTAATGCGTTTGCAAACAGACTACATAGATGTAGGCATGATTCATTATGTCGATAGCTTTGAGGATTATGAGCGGGTTTTTGAGGGAGAAGTGATGGCCTATGCCAAAGCGCTCAAACAACAGGGGACCATTGGTCATATCGGGCTCAGCTCACACAATCCACTAGTTGCACTAAAGGCAGTAGAAAGTGGGATGATTGATGTACTTATGTTCAGTATCAATGTGGGAGAAACATACGGTCGTATTATCCAAATTGCATCCACACGATTTCACCAAAATGAAGCGGATTGGGAGGCCTATGGTGCGAGCAAAGGTGGCCTAGTGTCTTTGACCAATTCATTATGTGTTTCGTTGGCAGATACGCCGATTACAGTCAATACTATCAGCCCGGGATGGATAGAAGTCAATGCATATGATCAGCTTACTCAGATGGATCACAAACAACATCCATCGGGGCGTGTGGGCAAGCCTTCTGATATTGTGAACGCCTGCTTATTTTTAGCGGATGAAGACAATGACTTTATCAATGGGTCCAATATTGTGGTTGATGGTGGCATGACGAAAAAAATGATTTATGCTGAGTGCTAATAATGTACTCAAAAGTGCGTAGAATAGTTGATATTCTACGCACTTTTTTTGAGGATACTCATCTTTCTTGAAAGAAGTAGATAAATAAGATTGAAGAGACCCCGTTGTGTTAAAAGCTTGTGCAGGAGGTTAAAAGTAGTTTAAATCCATTGTATGAGCTGTGCTTTTAGGCTACTTTAAGGGAGAAACGTTTAAAGTAGTGATGACAACAATCCAAAGAGGTGACTAAAATGAAACAGATCAAAGTAGTAATTTGTGATTTGGATGGTACATTGTACCAAGACCGTGCGTATTATAAACGCTTTATTGCCCATATGCTAAGGGGCAGTGCGTATGAGGTAGATACAGTACGGATTCAGGAAAAAGCAGATGCGATTGTAGAGGGAAGAGATGCCATGAAGCTCGGGCATTTTTATGATAGTAGCAACGCGGTAGCGGGGCTGGCACTTGAGGAGCGTCTAGCGATCCCTTTTATTGAAAATAAGGCGGGGCACTTTGATGACTATATGGACCGTAAGTACCGCTTCGTAGGAGATGGGTGGAATCTGGTATTTATGATGGCGGACCGACTAGAGATCCCAAGGGAGGCGGTGGATGTGGCCTTCAAAAAGGTACGTGAAGAGATGCTGATGGCGGACTATGCCATTGAGGTGAATAGGGAACTCATTGATGTACTAGGGGAACTCAAAGGGCAGCTAGAAGGCATTTATCTGCTCACCAATACGCCAGAGCCAGAGGCTGTTGACTTTGTGAGTTACATGGGGTTAGAGGATAAATTCACCCGTATCCACTATGGGGCAGATAAGCCTTTTGGGCTCATGACGTATCTCCCAGAGATTCTAGAGGCTCATGGTATCACAGGGCGTGAGGTGCTAGCCATTGGGGATCACGGCTACAACGACTTATACCCTGTCCATGCAATTGGTGGCAAAACCATTCTGGCAACGCCTTATGAGGTGAGTGATCAGGTCCCATGGTCCATGCGTGTGCAGAGTTTAGAAGCACTCAAAAATGAGTTAGAAGCGCTCGTTTAGATTTAACAAAATATTTTTTAAAATTAACAATCCTCACCTTGGAATTTAATAAAGTCAGGCTACAATACGAGGTATCAGAGGCAATGACTTTGTAACGTATAAGGGAGGACTTATGTCAGAGATTATATTAAAAAATATCCGAAAAACTTATGAAAATGGCACGACTGTTATTGAGAATTTAGATCTTCAGATAAAATCAGGAAGCTTTACAGTACTTGTGGGGCCCTCGGGATGTGGCAAGTCTACCACACTCCGTATGATTGCAGGGTTAGAAGAAGTCAGCGGTGGGGAAATCACCATTGATGGTAAATGTATGAATGATGTGGCCCCAGGTGATCGGGACATCGCCATGGTATTTCAGAACTATGCCCTTTACCCAACGATGACTGTGAAGGGAAATATAGAATTTGGACTGATCAATGCCAAGGTGCCAAAGGCAGAGCGTGAGAAGCTGATTGATGAGATCGCAGAGATTGTAGACCTAAGAGATCATCTTCACAAGAAGCCTTCTCAGCTCTCAGGCGGTCAGCGTCAGCGGGTGGCACTTGCACGTGCCATGGTGAAGAAACCCAAGGTGTTTCTCATGGATGAGCCGCTGAGCAACTTAGATGCTAAGCTACGTGGGCAGATGCGCTCAGAGCTCATCGAATTGCACCATAAGCTAGGTGCGACCTTTGTCTATGTGACACATGATCAGGTGGAAGCCTTGTCCATGGCGACAGATATTGTGCTGATGGAGAAGGGTGTGATCAGGCAGCACAGCACACCCCATGAGATCTATGTAGCGCCGCGCAATGTCTTTACCGCCCAGTTCATCGGTACGCCAGAGATGAATATTCTGACACATGAGCAGGTGGCATTCCATCTCAAGCTGCCAAAGGAAGTGGCTTATATCGGTTTTAGACCTTCCAAAGTCAAGTGCTACCAAGAAGGGGATCAAAACCGCGGGAAGTTCGTCTTCAAAGGCTATGTTCTCACGAGGGAGATGCTCGGATCAGAGATCATCTATCGTATTCACACGCGTATGGGCGTGGTAGCGATCAAAGTGTTCAATGATGTGGAGCTTGAACTAGATGAGGAAGTGAGACTGTCATTAGATCACAAGCACATCTACTTCTTTGATGCCAACAAAGACCGTATGCAGGTGGATCACTTATGAGAAAAGTAGGACTTAAACTCAGACCTTATCTTTTTGTAGCACCAGCTCTGGTGATATTTATCGCTTTCTCCATCTATCCGCTCCTGAGTACAATCGGGCTGAGCTTCTATGAGTGGGATATGATCTCTCCCACCAAAACATTTGTGGGGATTGCCAACTACCAAGCGCTTTTTAAGGATCCCAAGTTCTATCAGACAGTAGGGAATACCTTTGTGTATATGGTACTGACAGTAGGCTTTGGTGTGTTATTTGCTATCGGTCTTGCGCTATTTTTAAGAAAGGATACTAAGATCAATAAGTTCATGCAGAACCTGATCTTTACACCCTATATTGTATCATTGGCCTCTATCTCATTTCTGTGGATGTGGCTCATGAACAATGACTTTGGGTTACTCAATTACATACTCTCCCTATTTGGGATCAGCCAGGTGGATTGGCTGGGAAATCCTAAGATTGCCCTGTTTTCCTTAGTCATCATCTCCGTATGGAAGACCCTGGGGTACAATACCCTTATTATCTTATCGGCTTTACAAAGTATACCGAAGCATTTGTACGAAGCGGCAGCACTTGATCGTGCACGTAGAGTTCAGGTGTTTCGTCAGATTACTTTTCCTATGATCTCGCCCACACTCTTTTTCCTAACCATTGTGAATATCATTGCTTCCTTCAAGGTGTTTGAGACGATTCAGATTATCACAGCAGGAGGCCCTCAAAATAGTACCAATACCCTTGTCTATGCCATCTATGAGTATGGTTTCCAATTCTACAAAGTAGGGTATGCATCGGCTATTGGGGTTGTCTTACTGCTCATTATCTCTGTCTTTACCATCATTTATTTCAGGATGCTTTCAAAGAAAGTTCATTACCAATAGGAGGATGCTATGCATAGATTAAAACACGTTCCAAGGTTGCTTTTTACAGTATTTCTATTTTTAATTTTCTTCTTCCCGTTTTATTGGATGTTCATCACATCTGTCAAAACTTTGGGGGAGACAGTGGTGTTCCCACCAAGCATGCTCCCGCAGGTCTTCCAGTGGGAGAACTTTAGCAAGGCCTTTAACGCCATTCCATTTATGCATTACCTAAGGAATAGTGTGATCATCACAGTAAGTGTACTCGTGCTTCAGATGGTGACGATTATCCCGGCTGCCTATGCTTTTGCACGCTATCAGTTCAAGGGGGATCGGTTCATCTTTGGCCTCATTATGATCACCATGATGATTCCAGGGCAACTGGTATTCTTGCCACTCTTTGTGATGTTCTCAAATATGGGGATGATCAACAAACTCCCAAGTCTCATCTTGCCCTTTGCTTCAAGTGCCTTTGGGATCTTCATGCTCAGACAGACGTTCAAGCAGGTGCCAAAGGAGCTGATTGAAGCAGCGAAGCTTGATAAGGCCGGGGAGCTTAGGATCATCACCAAGATCATGTTGCCACTTGCAAGGCCAACACTGACGACGCTGGCATTACTGACTTTCATTAGCACATGGAATGACTATTTCTGGCCACTAACTCTCACAACCAATGACAGTGTCAGAACATTGCCACTAGGCGTTGCGTCACTGAGACAAATCGAGGGTGGCATCAACTATCATGTCCTGATGGCGGGCAATGTGATGCTGATTATTCCAATCTTAATTGCTTTTGCTTTTGCTCAAAAACAAATTATCAAAGCATTCACCTATATGGGTGACAAATAGATGCGAAAAAGGAGAATGACGATGAATAAGAAGATCTTAAGACGCGTATTAAGTATGTCACTAATGGCAACAACAGCTGTAGGTATGGTAGGTTGTGGGGGGCAGACGCCCGTCAGTGCACAGGCGGCTACCACGAGCCAAGCAGCTTCTGAGGCGAGTAATCAAACTAATGATGAGGTCATTGAGCTGGAGTTTTGGTACTCTTGGCAAGATAAGGTTGCGGAGAATAACAAAGAGTTGACCCAAAAGTTCAATGAGACCATAGGAAAAGAGAACAATATCCGGATCAAGGCAGAGTATCAGGGAACCTATGATGAATTACATACCAAGCTCAAGAGTGCTTTTGTTGCTAAGGAGGAACCAGCCATCTCTGTCATGGAGATTGCTAGTATCAAGAACTTTGCAGAGGCGGGGATGATCACACCACTTGAAGACTGTATCAGTGATGAGAAAGAGGCGAACTTCCTGCCAGGGCTTATGGATAATTCCTATGTGGATGGCATACTCTATGGTGTACCCTATCTGAGAAGCACACCGATCTTCTATTACAACAAGACACTCTTTGAACAAGCGGGGATCGCAGGTGTTCCAACGAACTGGGAGGAACTTCAAGCCGTCTCAAAAGAACTTGAAGGCATTGGGGTAAAAGGGTTTGGATTCTTAAGTGATATCTGGCACTTCGAGGCCTATACCCAGGGAAATGGTGGCAATATTGTTAATACGGAAGAGACTGAGGCAATATTTAACCAACCTGAAGCTGTGGCAGCCATCACATTCCTAAAAGATGGGATCGCAAATGCCAACTTCAAGTACTATAGTGGAAACAATGCAAGTGATACACAAACGACAGAAGTGATGAATCAGAAAGTTGCCATGTGGGTAAGGTCCACGGGATCACTTAACAACACACTTGATATAGCATCTCAAAATGGCTATGAGGTAGGGACAGCTTTTATTCCAGCAGGAAAGGCTTACAGTGTACCTACAGGCGGCTGTAACTTGGTCATGACCTCTAAGCTCACAGACAAGGAAAAAGAAGCAGCCGAGCTTTTCATCAACTTC
>JBOFIR010000133.1:0-6229 GCA_051650265.1 Cellulosilyticaceae bacterium | reverse complement strand
GTCTTTGACAAATCTTACTTTATCAGAATTGGTGGGGATCGTACACATACATTCTTACCGCTCATGTACAATATCAGCTATCTTGAAGCTGTACCCGCTCTCAAAGAAAATGGTAAAACAGTTTATCCTACTGACCTTTATAAAGAAGGCAAATGGACATTTAGTACTTTCAAAGACTATCTCTCAAAAATTGATGCTTACTACAAAGATAGCCAAGCACCTGTTCGCCCCGAAAGACGTATCCAAGCATTCTGGTCTAGTGCGTATGACCTTGCACCCGTTGCAGTACATGCTGCAGGCGGTAGTATCTACGGCCGCAACGGCTTCAATGTAGAAAGCCCTGAGACAATCATGGCTGTTGAGTATGTAGAAGACCTCATCAATAGCGGTCTTGTCTATGTAGAAGGTAATGGTCTTACAAATGATGAGATCGTCAATGGACGTAGTGCCATCAAAGATGGCGAGTCTGTATTCGTTCTTGTAGAAGACTGGAAAGCAAAAGGCTTCGCAGATCAAATGGCTGAGCGTGGTGAATCTATGGGCTACATTCCATTCCCTCGTGCAGACCAATTAGCGGCAGATGATCCAAACTATCAACAAGTTCGTATTCCTGGTGAGAGCTATGCTGTCCTCAAAGGCGTGGATGAAGAGATCGTTCCTCTTGCAATCCAAGCAACTCTCATGTGGCTTGATAGTGAAACGGGCGAGCCAAAAGAAGAAACTGCTGAGCGCCCAACACCTCAAATCGCTATGGATATCTTCCACCCAGAAATTGGCCAAGATATGATCGATATCTATTGGGAAACAAGAGAGCGTACAGTTGTTAACGAACTTGCAGATTTGTTTAGTATCAGTGGTAAATTCGCAAGACTTGTTACTTCTTCAATCTATGGCCTTGATGGGACACCAAGATACCCTGTAGCAATCCAACAACAAAAAGGTATGTTAGAAGAATCAATTAATGTGATGCGTAATACATTAGACTCAGGTAAGGTAAAAGATAATGTTAAACCTGTATTCACAAAAGTAAATGAGGGCAACTTCGTCTACCCTGTTGGTACAGATTTAAATGCAATTGATTGGCAAGCAGAATTCACTGCAAAAGACAATATTGATGGTGATCTTGATATGACTACTGCAACTTTCGAGTTTGTAGATGTTGACATGGCTACTGCTGCTCATTATGAAGCTGGTCTTGTTGCTAAAATCTCCGATAAATCTGAGAACATCCGCGAGTCAAAATACAACATTACACTCTATGATCCAAATAATACAACTGCACCTACATTAACAGCATTTGCTGAATTCCCAAGTATCAAACTTGAGGCTGACCCTAACAAGATCAACTGGTCTGGTGACTTTATTGAAGTAGCTGAAGATACAAATGGTATCAATATCAAGTCTCTCCTTCAAGCAGATCTCTCTAATCTTGATACAGCAACAGCTGGTACCTACGAAGTACCTATCAGCGTGACAGACTACGTAGGTAATACTTCAAATATCGTTATTAATGTAGTGGTCGAATAACAGGCCCCCTTGAGCGAATCTATTATGTATGTAATAGGTTCGCTCTTTTGTGATATACTAATTAGGTAATCATTTCCATTATCATAAAATAAAGAAAGGATGTTTTCGATGCCTTATATCGATTCCAAAGTATCTGTTACCCTTACAGATGCACAAAAAGAAACACTCAAAGCCAAACTCGGCCAGATTATCACTACAATCCCAGGCAAAAGTGAGAACTACCTCATGATCGGCTTCCAAGATCGTTATGATCTCTTCTTCCAAGGTAAAGCTTTAGATGCGGGTGCCTTCATCGAGGTCAAGATCTTCGGCAAAGCCTCTGGCGCAGTCCTCGAACAGATGACTGGTCAGATCTGTGAACTTTATCACCAAGAACTCGGTATCAATCCAAAACATATTTATGTGCGCTACGAGTTTAGCGAACATTGGGGCTGGAATGGCCACAACTTCTAATCCATACAAAAAGCACCTTCATTCCGAAGGTGCTTTTTGCATCATGCATTGTATTTATCCCCGATTAACTATACATTTGATACCATCTCCGGCTGATCTCTAACTCTGGATGTGCCTCTGCAAGTTGACAAAGCGCCTCGCCCAGTTCACTCAGCTGATCGCTCACTGCTTCAAATACTTTGGGCATAACAAGACGCCGTGTAAGTAGCCGCTCACCTTGGGAGACATAGAGACAGATTCTACACTGGTCACGTTGGTAACGCTGCTTCCAATAATGCTGATCCATCACACTTAGATATCGCCCCTGCTGGCTAAACATCTTCTGTTCAAAAAAGCTATCAATGCCAGATCCAAACAAATATCTCAGATAATTGAGTTCCTCCAAATTGAGTCCACACAGATAATAGGCATATTGATAAGCCATTTCATCATAGGTCCCAAGCTGTGCCATCACATCATGACAGAGCTCATAGCGCTTTCGCATAATTTGCTTATGCTGATCAATGTAATCTATATAGTCTTTGCGCTCATATTTACTCATACGCACGCGCCCCCTTGCTCCCTTTGTATCATATTTATGAAAAGTTCCTGCCCACTAGAACATCTCCATTGTATGTATTGCAATGATTCTCTAGGTAGCACTCCAAAAAAAGCCAGTACCACAGGCCACGCTCCCCCTTAAAGTGCGTGGTCTTGGTACTGGCTTTTTGATTCAGGTGCTTCTTCTAATCTTTGATATGCTTTTTTTAAGTTAGTATATTTAAAATCAAGATTTCTCATATAGGGTAACGCCTTCCTTCTCCACTTGTTGTATAAATGCTTCATCTTGTATTTCATTCATATAGGAAACATCAAATTCTAATAACGTCTGTACTTTAGTCTCTATCTCATATATAAAATTCATCTTATCAATATTTTCCCCAAAAACTGCAAGATCAATATCACTTGTTTCCCTATGGTCACCGCGTACACGTGATCCAAATAATTTAATACATGTGATTTCTTGCATAGTACTAGCAATTCCCCTAATATCTGCGACAATAGTCTTATCTATATTTAACCGTTTTATCATCTTCATGCCACTCCTAGTAAAAGTATGCTTGCTTATCCCCTTCATTATAGCTTTGAAAACTCTTCTTTTCAACTTTTATCCTTATTAGGATTCAGAGAGCGTTTGCTTCCCCTTGATCGCTTACTTCTTCCATGCACGCAGTTCAGGAAGCTTGTTTTTTTCAGTAAGCCATTTGATAGCGAATAGACTATCTCTTAAATGAACAAACACCTTCAAAACAATTTGAAGGTGTTTGCTCAGTTTCTATAGGAATATACGTTTGATCTCTTCGTACTTTTCCTGAGTAATCAGGGCATCTTGCTCTAAGTCCTTGAACCGTACAATGTAGGTCCATCTCCCATAAGGTGTGATCTTGGTGATCTGTGAAAGATTGATAATATACGATTTGTGACTGCGCATAAACTGATCTTTATCCAGCTTCTCTTCGATCTCTGTGAGTGTGGCAGATGTGGTAAAGGAATCTTTCGCCGTATAGATCACTGTGCTCTTGTCTTCACGCTGGATCAATATGATGTCTTTAATATCTACAAAACTCATACTTTCCTTGCCTTTGACAAGGAGCTTGTCGAGACCTTTTTCATAGCGCACAATCTTATCCATCTCTTGCCCTTCACTACTTGCCTCAAAGAGGTTTTTGATACGCTCTAGCGTATGTCCCACACGCTCCACATTGAACGGCTTGACGAGATAGTCAAAGGCATACACTTCAAAAGCTGTAGGCATATACTCCGCATGGGCTGTTGCGAAGATAATCTTGGCCTTCGCATCGATATCTGCAATGATCTTGGCACATTCTATGCCGCTACCTCCGCTGAGCTCTACATCCATAAAGACCACTTCTGGCTTATGCTTACTAAAGAGCTTGATAGCATCTGTCATATTGTCACATTCTCCAATAATCTCAAAGCTTTCATGTTTTTCGATAATTTTACGCATGAGGAGTCTGATGCCAGCTTCGTCTTCTACTAGCAGTACCTTCATACTCATCGTTTTCTCCCCATCCTATTACTTCTCGTTTTACATCTAGGAGGCCCTAAGATTTCCGCCAAGACGATGGCAGACTGGATACTTGTCGGGTCCATGAGTCCTGCTTGAATTGGATTCTTCACATGCTTTGGCCCAGTAGATCTAGGCACTGCAACCTGCTCTTGTACCGTGACCTCACTCTCCGGCGCATTCTCATCATCATCGTCTAGTTCTGATGCTTCATAATCTCTAGATGTTCCTTCTTGAACCGGTTGACCTTTCATGAACTTCGGCCCATTGGCCTGGGCTAATGTTCTGGCTGCCTCCCCACATTTATCAAAGAGCTTCTTCCAGTTACTTTCATAATCTAGATCCATAACCGATTGGTTAAAAGGACTTTCATTCCAAGCACGTTTCCCTATACCATCAGCAATTGAGTCCCTCATCTTTGTTACCTCCTATCGGTGCATTACCTGCGCCTGTTGTAGAGATAGATTGGCGCATGCTTGTATCTGCAATCACATTTTGCATATCATAGTAATCCATAACACCTAATTTTCCTGTACGAAGTGCTTCTGCCATAGCTCTTGGGATTTCTGCTTCTGCAGCAACAACCTCCGCACGCATCTCTTGCCCTTTGGCAACCGCCATTGCTCTTCTTTCCTCAGCTTTTGCTTGTGCAATATTCTTGTCAGCTTCTGCTTGAAGTGTTTGAAGGTGCGCTCCAATGTTACGCCCTACATCAACGTCAGCGATATCAATAGATAAGATTTCAAAAGCTGTTCCTGAATCTAAACCTTTGCTTAGTACTGTCTTAGAGATATTATCTGGATTTTCAAGTACACTTTTATGGCTCTGTGCAGAACCAACTGTTGTAACAATCCCTTCACCAATTCTCGCAAGGATCGTTGCTTCACCAGCTCCCCCAACGAGTCTCTCAAGGTCTGCTCTTACTGTTACACGTGCTTTAACAATGAGTTCAATGCCGTCTTTTGCCACGGCTGATACATTTTTTGTCTCGATAACTTTTGGATTAACACTCATCTTTACTGCGTCTAATACGTCACGCCCTGCAAGGTCAATTGCAGCTGCCTTTTCAAATGGCAAGTCAATACCTGCGCGCTCTGCTGCGATAATCGCATTGACAACTGCATCTACATTACCACCAGCTAAGTAATGGGCTTCTAACTGATTGACATTGAGTCCTGTACCCGCTTTTGTAGATTTGATCAGTGGTAAAACGATCTTGCTTGGTGTGACGCGGCGTAGGCGCATCCCGATTAAGTTGAAGATACTCACCTTAACATTAGCTGCAAGTGAAGAAATCCAAAGCCCCACTGGCACAAAGATAAAGAATAAAACGACGAGTAGCCCAATTACACCTATAAAAATAATACTTCCAATTTGCATATGAATCTCCCCTTCTGGAATTAAAGTTTTTCTTTTACGATTAGTTTGGAACCTTTGACTTTACAAATAGTAATAGCTGCACCCTTTAGAATATATTGCCCTTCTGAGATCACATCAAACTGCACACCTTCAAAATTACCCATGCCTGATGGTCTGAGATCAGTTGCAGCAACGCCTTCTTTGCCTAATAAATACTCAAGATCTGAAGAACTTAGATAGCCATGCTCTCTTTTTTGCTCATCTTCAAGAATGATAGGCCGCATCAGCTTGCCCCTAGAAAGGAGCCATAGAATCACACCAAGCATGATTCCTAGCACTGCCAATATAATGATAATGATCACTGCAGCTTCTACAATACTATCTGCAATCAAGAACACACTGACGATCAAACAGATACTTCCTGCAATACCGGGAAAAGAAATCCCTGGCATCGTCATCTCGATCCCTATCAGGATAAATCCTGTGATCAGCAAGATGATACTCATAAGTGTCATGCCATCTAATAAGCCTTGTATCATCGTTACACCCCCTCTTTGCTTTTGATAATCTTATCTTACGCCTAACCCCTCTTTCTTTCTACACGTATTGGCCTAACCATACACTTTTAGCGCTCAATTGTCATTTTGGGCAATTCCACGATAAAAGTTGTACGCTCTGGTGTCGAGGTCACACGTGCCTTACCACCTACACTCTCCACAATGCTACGTACGATATAAAGCCCCATCCCATGCTCTGGTTCATCCTTCGTGGTAAAGCCTTCATCAAAGATATGCCCAATATGAGCCTGCTCAATCTGTGGCC
>JBOFIR010000132.1:0-5781 GCA_051650265.1 Cellulosilyticaceae bacterium | reverse complement strand
CTTCAGCCATTTCTAAATAACTAATATCTCTATTGTAACGCTGTTGATTCAATTCTGTGAAATGTGTAATCAGTTGCTCTGATGTAGATTCTGGTACAATCAAGATGATACGATAATAGTCATAGTAGCGTCCATGGTCAATGATTTTATCCGTTACATACCCCAGTTCAACATCAAAAGTATACGGTGTTTTTGTCTTAGTTTCTCGTCCTAAGCTTTCTTTGACAGTTAGAATCTCTCCTTTCTGCCAGTCAAACAGGGGAACACTTTCTTGTTCTTCACGAGTAGCCCTATCATTATAAGTTGCTTGATTATAAAGAATAGCTTTAACGCCTTCTCCTTCATAAAACACCTCTGCATCTGTACCTATTCGTTCACAATATGCATTAAATGACACATCATCGATCGCTAGAATTTCTGTTACAAACTCATAGTTTCCATCTACTAAAGGCGTTACTTCTTCTAAATACTGAGTGCCCTTTGTTTGCAGTGCCTGTGACAAAGATTCCTTCGGTACGCTCGTATAGCCATACATAGTTCCTTTACCTCTTTGCACCTTCTCAATTTCTGCAATGGCTCTTACAGCTTGATCTAAGCGTTCAAATTCCTCTTGTCCTACATCATTAAGGTATAACTTCATTTGATAATTAATGCTTGGACCATCATTCATAGATAAATTAAAGACATTGAGATAAATTAGACCACCCATCAAAATAGTAAAGCTTAAAGTCAAAGAAATATAAGCTGCTCTAAGTCCCTTACGATGTGCACGATTGGATTTGAGTGCTAGAGTTCCTTCATAGCCCAATACTTTCCCAACCCATCTTGAAAATGCCGTATCTTTTAACCTTGGTACTTTATAATCCCCTTGTCTAATCGCTACAATAGGCGAAAGCTTGGCAACTTTTCTCGCAGGAAAATACGCAGAAACAAGGATAATCATGAACGTGAAGACTACGATCATGAAAATGGCACTGATCGAAACATAGACATCTACACGTCCATTCATTTCTAATGCTTCATAGGTTTTATTTAAATAATCAAAGATCAACCAAGCAATCTCATAACCGCCTAATAATCCAAAAGGTATACTGATACTCCCTAATACTAGCCCTTCAAAGAGGACTGAGTGTTTGATTTGCTTAGGTGTCGCTCCAATACTTTTAAGTAGTCCTAAATATTTCACACGTGCATTGGCAGATACCGCAAAGGTATGGTAAATAATGGTAACAAAGAAACTCGCAATACACACAATCGCTACTAAATAGACGACCATCATACTCATAAACTGATCTGTTACAACCTCTTCAAATACGCCATAAGCTTCTAATAAATCCTCGTAATATCTTACTGGATATCTTCCTTCTTCATCTGCCGTTAGCCCTATATTTTTTGCAATCTGAGGCATCAGTTTGTAGGTATCTTTGACATTTTTAAACTGTATATTCACAATATAAGTTCTGTCTTCACGGATTTCATCTGAATACCCCATACTAATATAGGTTGGTTTATCACTGTATTCATAAGCCGAATCCAACACCCCTACAATGGTATAGACCGCCTCAGGCTGTGTGATCTCAAATACTTCACCAGCTTTTGATGTATCTCTGACATCCATTACCTCACCCTGTACCATACGTTGTCCTTCCTCTACCGTCAGCAAACTTCCGATTTGGTACTGTGGATTATCTAAGAAAAAGTCTTCTGAGATAGCGATCTCTCCTTCTTTTTCAGGCAGCCTACCCGAAATCGCCATATCCTCCCAACCCATACCATTTCTATAGTTATTATCCAAATCAATATGTGCAAAGTAAGGTCTCCCTGTTGTCTCCTTAGGTCTAAGTCCATAGAAGTGGGTTTTAATAAAAGTCTTCTCAACTATTGGATTTTCTTTGACATAAGCCACTTGCTGGGCTGAAATATCAACACTAAATGCTCCATGCCATTCTCCTGCACTTTCTATCCATAGTGCAATATTACTTTGCTTATAGGAGTAGGCACCAAATACCAATGCTGAAATAAATACCGTGGCGATTAAAATCGCAAAGCAGCTAAAAAAAGCATGCCGCTTATTGCGTTTTAAATGGGTAAGTGTAAATTGACTCATAATGTTCATCATGCATTCACCTCATCAGAAACAATCTTTCCATCTTCAATCTTAATGACACGACTCGCTTCTAAGGCAATTTGTTCATCATGAGTAATCATGATAATAGTCTGCTTATACTTTTTGTTAGACATCTTGAGGAGCTCGATAATTTCTTTAGAATTTTTACGATCCAGATTCCCCGTTGGCTCATCTGCTAGTATGATAGCTGGTTGATAAATCATCGCACGCCCTATGGCTACACGTTGTTGTTGTCCACCTGAAAGTTCACTCGGTAGATGATTCAATCTATCCTTTAAACCTAAGATCGTGATTACCTCTTCAAAATAATCTTCATCAATTGCCTTCCCATCTAGGAGTAGTGGCAATAAAATATTCTCCCTTACATTAAGTGTGGGTACAAGGTTAAAGAATTGATAGATAAGTCCTACTTTACGTCTACGGAATATCGCTAACTTATTCTCATTAAGCTTCGCTAAATCTACACCCTCTACCCTCACTGTCCCACCAGTTACCTGGTCTACACCCCCTATCATATGTAGTAAAGTGGATTTACCCGACCCACTTGCACCTATAATCGCTACAAACTCTCCCTTTTGAATTGAAAGATTAATATAGTCTAATGCCCTTACTTCTGTGTCACCTTTTCCATAGACTTTACAGAGTTCTTCTATTTTTAAAATTTCCATGGTCTGTTCTCCTTTGTTTCTTTTGATAATTCTATTTTAGAAGATTAAAATGACATTTCGGTGACAAGATATCAAAAATCTTTTTTAATAAAATTTGATACAGAACTGAGCACCCTTGGCTACATTCTTAGCTTTGATCTCACCATTTTGCTTGGCTATAATCGTTTGAGCCATAGCAAGCCCTATACCTACACTGTCTTTCGCTGCTTTTTGCCCTTTATAAAATCTGGTAAAAATGTGTGGTAAGTCTGCTGAGGAGATGCCACCACCTTCATCCTGTATGGCGAGCTCTGTGTAAATAGGATTCTGACTCCACTCAATTTTCACCCGTCCTCCCTCTGGACTATGCTGTACACAATTATAAATGACATTATGAATGGCTTCGTAAGTCCAATTTTTATCCACTTGTAGGCAGACTGCCTCCAATCCTTCTAAACAAATTTGAAGTCCCTTCTGCTTAATTACTACCTCTAACATATCTAGCACTTCTTCTACTAAATCTGCTACTTGCAAAGTCTGTTGTTTGAGTACTACTGTACCCGCATCTAGTTTCGCAAACTTCAAGAGTACACTTACCAATCCGCTTAATCTTTCTATCTGCCGATCTAACTGTCCGATGAATTGTTGATTTTGGTCATCTGGCTCATTGGCTAATAATAACTCTGTCATAATCCCCATAGAAGTTAACGGCGTCTTTAGTTGATGACTAATATCTGCGATATTTTGGGCTAAACCTAACTTTTCTCGCTCCTGCATTTCTTTGCTTTCTCTTAAAGATACAGTCGTTTTATAAATTTGATCTTCAAAGACAGAAAATCGACCTTCTCCTATTCCTTCTATATTCAGATTATAGTTTCCACCTGCAATCTGAATGAGATAGTCTTGTAAATGGTTGAACTTTTGCTGTAGTCTCCTATATATACTATATCCAAGGATTACTAAACTCACAAAAATCATCAACATGACTAAGAGATTGACTTGCAATAAACTTTGAAATCCTCTTTGTGCTAGTGCTGTGGCTAAAAACTTTTCTTCATAGCCATAAGGTTTTAAAATCGCTTTACCGCTTATAATATCTTCCATTTCTAATTGCTTTAAACTTTGTAAAATAACACCTTCACTCTCTGGACTTTGTGCAACGACTTTGCCTACTGTACCTGCGATTTGCTCATAAATCAGCTGATCTATAGTTTGATAACCTCTATAACTTGTTACAAAAGCTAAGAGGCACATTATACCTATCCCCATGACTAAGCCTATCAGTATCTTCCAATCCTTTTTCACCTTATCCCTCCAATCTATAGCCTACACCGCGAATAGTGTGTATTAATTTTTCTTCTGGCCTTTCTATCTTGCCTCTTAGGCGCTTAACCATTACCGTCAACGTATTATCATTCACAAACTCACCATCTATTCCCCACAAATAATCTAAAATATGCTCTCTCGAAACCGTACACGCTTTATTTTCCATCAGTAATAAAAGGAGCTTATATTCCCCTTTCGATAGCGTCAGTTCCTGATTATTTTTGTAAACTCTGCCTTGCTTTTTATCCAAACAGATGTCTTCACAGTTTAACACTTGAGTTATCTCTTTTTGTGTCCGTCTTAAGACAGCTTGCACTCTCGATAAAAGCACCTTCATTCTAAAAGGCTTTGTAATATAGTCATCGGCCCCCATATCCAGCCCTTTAATCATCTCTTCCTCTTCATCTCTCACCGTTAGAAAAATAATAGGTACTTCACTACTCTGTCTAATATCTTCACACAAGCTATACCCTACCCCATCTGGTAAGTTTAAATCTAATAAAACAAGTAGTATTTCTTCTTCAAGATATTCTTTCGCTTCTTTTATATTGGCTGCTCTTTTGACTGCATATCCTTCTTTTTGTAATGCAAAGGCTATACCCATAGCAATTGTTTCATCATCTTCTACCACTAATATTTGCATACGACCTTCTTCTCCTTCACCTTTTGTATACGATGTAACTCACTGCTATCATCATAGCTCTATCCTAACACTTTCGCAATCAAAAATAGCTTAGGTTATCGCTTCACCTAAGCTATACATCACCAGCTCATCTGTTTTTTATCACTAGCAAACCTATCAAACTACCTATCCTACACCTACTATACTGTACATTAAATCAGCCTCTAAAAAACATATTCTAGCACTAGTTCACCTGCATTGATCAAGTTGACTGATACAAAGGATTAGCTACTCGAATAAGATTGCTATAATCCTTTTTGAGATATTCAAACGCTTCTTGAACTTCCTCTGGAATCTCTACTGCTGCAATAAAGTTTTTACCTTTTGGTCCATAACCCTCTTGGTTATTCGTTAATCTAGGTATTTCTCCCATGAGTAATGTCAGATATCTTTCTATATCCCACATCCCCCATATATTCTCCTCATAGGCTAGCATCCCGTCTTTTACAATAACCTTTGCTGCATATGCCGCATAATTAATAATCGTCACGCTATCTCCTACATATTTTCTAAATCCCGCTTCCATTCGCCTTTGCATGGTTGCATCTTGAATAATTATAATATGATTCATAGAAATGCCTTGTTCTCGTAAAAGTTGAATTGTATACGTAACGTTGTTGCCACAGTTCGTAGACGCTCTTTCAAGATAATCCGGCATTACATGATGCTGATGCTGAATGTACTCACTCAATAAATCTGCTTCTCCTTTGTTTTGTGTCTCAATGTGAGGGCAGGCTTGCTTAATCTTTTCTCTTAGACTTGCCGTAGTATGCCCCTCTCCACCACTGATGATAAAACACTTTGCCACACCAGCCTGCATCGCTTCCGCAGCTACCTCTGCTCCTTTGGGAATACTTCCTCCAAATAAAATTAAAGCATCTGCTTGTTGGATTTGATATGCCTGTTGCAATGCTTCAGATGTTAATACAGGTATATCTCTTTTCCCTAAAAAGTTTCCTAATTGATTGATATATCCTGCTACTCTTTCTAAATCCATT
>JBOFIR010000131.1:0-7042 GCA_051650265.1 Cellulosilyticaceae bacterium | reverse complement strand
CATCCACTCTACGCTCTTAGTAGCTTGACCTAAATTTATAGGTTTTTTGTTCCTTTCGGAACAGTGCCTTGTATTCTTTATAATTAAAGAATATTTGTTATATCGGTTAAATTGTAGATTTATTACGTTCTGTAATTTTTATACTGCCTAAGAATCTGTAAGATTTCTTTCGAAACCAACATCTTCTAAAGACTGTATTAACTCATCTAAAATTCATCTTCGAACAAGTTCTCGATCAATTAAGATGCGTTCAATACGTAGAAGTATTAAATCTTCATTTTGATTGTGTTCAGTTTTCAAAGTACATTTTCTAACGCCTAGTCAGTATATCAATTTACTTGTTTTATGTCAAGTGTTTTTCTTACTCACTTTTTGTTAGTTTTTGCAGCGCTTACCGCTGACTGTATGAATTATACTAGATAGCTTATACATTTGTCAACAAGTTTTATTTAAATTTGGAAGCACCCTCTCTAAGAGGTAGGTGCTAGCCAAAAATAAACTTCTCTTTGTTATTTACAATCCATTCTTTTGCATCTAAATACTCTGGTACAACTTCAGTTAATTTGCCTTGTACTTCTGTCATTCCGTTATATTTGCAGAGTGCTTCTGTTAAGACGCAGTCAATCACATGTGTCGGACAGAACCCACAGTTGATATCTAAAGCAAACACTTCTTCATTCACTTCATAAAGTCTTTTTGGGATAATCGCAATGTCTACCTTTTTAGGTACTGCTTCAAAATGCTCAGATAATGCTTTGACACGTTCTTTCGCTTTAGCAAGAGTTTTTACGGCATACCATTTTTTCATTTCCTCTTTTACTGCTTGTGGTGATACGTCATTTGTTTCTACTAAGAATTTCCCACGAAGGAGTTTAACAGTTGCTTCTTCTTGCTCTGGTACTTCTACGATCTCTACACCGTAGTTCTTACCTAAATACATATATTGTTCTAAATGTGTATTTGCTTTTTGTGTACGTGCAATCTCTTCCTTAATCCAGTGAGCATGTCCCTTCACTTTATCCATTACACTAAAAATTGTAGTTCCTACTGGGGCAACCACATTGATTGTTCCATCTGCTTCAACTTGAATAGAGATGGTTCCTCTCTTTTTGTAAGACAAGTTGTAAGTAATCTTTTCACCTTGATACTCAAAATTTAATCTCATATTTATACCTCTTTTATACAAGTTTATTTATATTTGTCTGAAAGTCCCTGACGTACAATGTATTATTATACCACAACTTAGCAGTTAATTTATAGTTCAATTTTACTTTTTACTTTTCCACTCTATTATACATATATTTATCTACTATTAATATAGAAATTATTAACAGTTATACTCGTTCTTTTTCTAAAGCATTAAGTTGTTTTAGAACTTTCATTATTTTCAGACTTATGCTATACTGTAAAAAAGTCAATGGAGGAGAGGGAGGCTTTCAAGATGGAAACTAGTGAACTTGAACAATTTCAGAATTTTATTGATGACCTAATTCTTAGAAACAAAAGCATACTCGATCAAATGACCAAACTCCAAGATGCCAGTGCAAGACTCAACCGAACCATTTCAAAAGCTGCCACAACCTGTGGATGTGTTGTCGTGACAGCCTCTAAACAGCCTTATCCAGCTGTAATTACACAAGAAATTTGTTTAGAAGATTTGAAGAGTCTCATGCACACACAAGTTGATGGATTCTTATGTCCAACTTGTCAGGAACAAATTGAAAAAGAGATGGGACGTTGCCTCTTTTATCTTGGCGCATTAGCCAACACCTTAGGTATTTCATTATCTTCTGTTTTGGAAAATGAAAAGACACGTACAAACCTACTCGGTAAGTATTGTCTCAAATAAAGCTCCAAGAACAAAAAACCTGTTGCGCTTATGCAACAGGTTTTTATTTTGTCTCTTTGTCTAAGTAATTTGACGAATTTTCCATAGTTTTCCACATTTTATCCCCATTTTGGGGATAAAATGGTATTTTTTCCTATTTTTCTGAAATCATTCCCCTTTGATAGACTTCATGATTTTCGAAGCCATTCTTCAAATCTCGCCAAAATTGCTTTTTAAATACAGGTGGATAGATCGGAAGTCTCTCCGTTTTGATTTCCTCTTCCGAAACAAAACGACATTCCTTAATATACTGAACTTCTACTTCAGGATCATACCCTACTGCCATCTCTTCAATATTCTCTACTGTAGTTAAGAAAAACATACCTAGGTGATGGGTATCAATTGTATAGTCTACATATTCACTGAGATAAATCAATTTCATCGGCCGGCAGACCAAATGACATTCTTCTTCTACTTCTCTCACAATGGTGTCAATAACACTTTCCTCAGGTTCCATTCCCCCGCCTGGCAAAGTCCACCACTCAAATCCTGTATTGGGATTTTGCTGCCTTAGCAAAAGCAGCTCATTTTTTTCATTTAATATAATTGCTGCAGCTCTAGGTCGTATATTCATTTTCATCCAACACTTTCTATAGAGTTTATATTGACTATTATATCATAATACTGCACGCTTCGGTCAATTTCTCACAATTTCACATATTAATCCGTCTAATGTTTGGTTTTCCTCTCACCTTTGGTTATAATAGGAATAACCAGATATTTTGAAAGGGGTTTTTGACATGAATCAATTTACTTTAGAGATTTGTGTAGATTCTGTTGCTTCTGCTATTATGGCTGCAAACAACGGGGCTACAAGACTTGAATTATGTAGCAATCTAGTAATCGGAGGAACAACACCTACTTCAAGTTTACTCGAACTTGTTCGTGACGCGGTGGATCTACCAATCCATGTATTAATCCGTCCTCGCTTTGGGGACTTCCTATATTCTCACTGGGAATTTGAACAAATAAAGAGAGATATTCTTATGGCAAAAAAACATCTTGCTGATGGGGTTGTGATTGGTATGTGTGATTCACTGGGTCGACTTGACAAAGATCGCCTCACTGAACTTGTCACTCTTGCACGCCCAATGCATGTGACTCTTCACCGTGTATTTGATGTGTGTACTGATCCTTTTGAAGCTTTGGAAGATGCCATCGCTGTAGGATGCGACACAATCCTCACATCAGGCCAATGTGGTGATGCAGTCTCTGGCATGTCCCTTCTTCGCGAACTACGTGAAAAGAGTGCTGGCCGTATCACCATTATGCCTGGTGCAGGCGTAAAACCATCTAACCTGGAAACCTTAGCAAAAGGTACTGGTGCGACTGCATTCCATATGTCTGCAAAAAGAGAACTTGATAGTGCTATGGTTTTTAGAAATGATCGTGTTTACATGGGCCTTCCAGGAATCTCTGAATTCACTATTTTTGAAACAGACGGAGAGCAAGTTGCAGAAGGTGTACGTATCCTTCAAAACTTATAGACCCAAACACGCTCACTTAAAAAGAGCCACATCCCAGACTTTTGGGATGTGGCTCTTTTTTAACCACTTATAATAAGTTTGAGTGCCTCTTGTACATTTTTGACCCCATGAATCTTAATACCTGGAATATGTGGGAGCTTCTCTACATTGGCATGTGGCATAATGCATGTCTTGAAACCAAGCTTCGCTGCCTCAAGCACACGCTTTTCAGCCATAGGTACTGCACGCACCTCGCCTGTAAGTCCAACTTCTCCAAATACAACAGTATACGGATCTATTCCTATATTTCTAAAACTCGAAGCGATAGCTATGGTAATCCCTAGATCCAGTGCTGGTTCTTGAATCTTGAGCCCACCTGCTAGATTCACATAGGCATCATAATTACTCAGGTCCATCCCCGCACGTTTGTCGAGTACCGCAATCAAGATAACCACACGATTATAATCCACTCCTGTAGCGGTACGTCTTGGCATACCAAAGCTTGTGAAACTCGCTAGGGACTGTACCTCTATGAGCATTGGTCTTGTTCCTTCAATCGTGCAGCTTACCACTGACCCGGCCACATCAAGCGGCCTTCCTGCCAGCATGATCTCTGACGGATTGAGCACCTCCCGCAGACCAATATCTTGCATTTCAAATACACCAATCTCATTGGTAGAACCAAAACGATTTTTAACCGCACGTAAAATTCTAAAGGAAGCATGTCTCTCTCCCTCAAAATAAAGTACCGTATCCACCATATGTTCTAGTACTCTAGGACCCGCCAACGCACCTTCTTTGGTTACGTGCCCTACAATCATGATTGTTACACCATAACCTTTGGCAAGGTTCATGAGTAGATGTGTTGCCTCACGCACTTGACTTACACTACCTGGTGCCGAATTCACACCTTCACAATACATGGTTTGAATCGAGTCCAAAATAACCAAATCCGGTTTTTCTGACTTGATATGGCTTTCAATATATGCCATATTGGTTTCTGCTAGAAGGGAAAGCTTGTCCGTATGAACCTGCAGCCTCTCACCTCTCATTTTGATCTGGGTTGCTGATTCTTCACCTGAGATATAGAGCACTTCTTTACCCTTTGCCCCAAGCTCTTCACAAATCTGAAGGAGTAGTGTTGATTTACCGATACCAGGGTCTCCTCCTACAAGGATCAATGACCCTTTCACAATACCTCCACCTAATACACGATCTAATTCATTCATTCCTGTAGATGTTCTATTTTCCTCTGTAACATGAATCTCTTTGAGTTTCAAAGGCTTGTTGCCTGTCACTTTAGCAGCTACTGCACTTTTCTTTGTGTCAACAACCTCCTCCACCAGTGAACCCCACTCATTACAATTTGGGCATTTTCCCATCCACTTAGGTGTCTCATAAGCACATTGTTGACATACATACATCTGTTTGAGTTTCGCCATATAAGCCTCCTTTTAAAGAAATAAAAGACACATGCTTCTAGAGTATGTGTCTTTATCATCTATCTATGCGAGTTTTTTAAGAATAACTTTCTTTGCTGTCACAGCTGCATCCAAAGAAAAACTTACTTTTCCTGATGAAGTTGTCTTTACATTATCAACTGTCACATCGTCTATAATTAATTTATATTCAGCAGTAGGTATTAATTCCAGTGTGATTTGTGTTGCACCTACGCCTTCCACTTCAAAACGTACTTCTTTATCAGACACTTTAAATCCATGAACGGCTGTACCTGGTAATGATTCATAAACCAAAGCTCCATCTCTTTTGAGCTTTGTTACTTCTCTAAAAGTTTTGGCTTTGTATAGTCTCCCACCAACTTCAAAATCCAGTACTTTTGTTTTTTGCTCTAATTCGTAATTTCCAAAACTTAATGTTCCATCCTCTTCTAGACGAATGATCTCTGTTATAACAGCCATCGCTTAAACCCTCCACTATCAACTCAAAATATATTTCTGTTTCTTTTTTCTCTTTATTATACACGATTGTCTACAAAAAGTATATGCTTACTTCTTTTGGAGAATCACTACCCCTTCTACAATACACACTTCTACTGTATCCCCTTCTTGAATCTTTCCTTCAAGTAGCTCATCTGAAAGTTTATCTTCAATATGTGTTTGTATTGTTCTTCGAAGTGGTCTTGCACCATAGGCCTGGTCATATCCCTTTTCACTCAAGAAATCCAATGCCTCTTTTGTGAGAGATAGTGTCACACCTACATTCTTACTAATACGTGTCATCAATCCTTTGATCATCACTTCCGCAATTTCTCTGATATGATCTGCCGTAAGTGGATGGAATACAATGACTTCATCAATACGATTGAGGAATTCTGGTCTAAAGAGCTTCTTCACTTCTTCCATGACATTCTTCTTCATATCCGCATACTTCTTACTTACATCTTCTACTGATAAGAAGCCAACTTTCTTTGGCTCAATAATATTTCTTGCCCCAATATTTGAAGTCATAATAATTACCGTGTTCTTAAAGCTCACTTTTCTACCTGATGAATCTGTAATATGTCCATCATCTAGAATCTGAAGTAAGATATTAAACACGTCAGGATGTGCTTTTTCAATCTCATCAAATAACACAACCGCATAAGGTTTACGTCTGACTTTCTCTGTCAGCTGACCACCCTCTTCATAGCCTACATACCCTGGTGGTGATCCGATCAGCTTAGAAATAGCGTGCTTCTCCATATACTCACTCATATCAATACGAATCATGGCATTTTCATCACCAAACATTGATTCAGCAAGTGTTTTGGTAAGCTCAGTTTTCCCAACTCCTGTCGGACCTAAGAATAGGAATGAACCAATTGGTCTATTTGGGTCTTTAAGTCCTACACGTCCACGTCTTACGGCTTTTGATACTGAAACAACTGCTTCATCTTGCCCAATCACACGCTCGTGTAAAATACTCTCAAGTTTTCTAAGACGCTCTGTTTCTTCTTCTGCAAGTTTTTTCACAGGAATCTTAGTCCAGCTACTTACCACATCACCGATATCATCCTCAGTTACCACTTGATTGCTTTTCTCATGCTGTGATTCCCATTCAAGTTGAACCGTTTGGATTTTCTCTCTAAGTGCATTTTCTAATTGTTTGATTTCGGCAGCTTTAGCATAAGCTTCATTTATAATCGCTTCTTCTTTTTGTGCGCCCAATGCTAGGAGTTCTTTCTCAAGATCCTTGAGGTTCTCTGGTGCTGTATAGGCACGTAATCTCACACGAGATGCCGCCTCATCAATCAGGTCGATTGCTTTATCTGGCAGATAGCGATCTGCAATGTAGCGACTTGACAGCTTTACTGCCGCCTGAATCGCATCATCTGTAATCTGTACCTGATGATGCACTTCATACTTATCCCTGATACCACCAAGAATAATCATTGTTTCAGCTTCTGTTGGCTCATCTACTTGAACAGGTTGGAAACGTCTTTCTAATGCAGCATCTTTCTCTACATGTTTGCGATACTCCTCTAGAGTCGTAGCACCTACTAATTGAATCTCTCCCCTTGCGAGAGAAGGCTTCAAAATATTAGAAGCATCCATAGATCCCTCTGCTGCACCTGCTCCTATGATGGTATGGAGTTCATCAATAAACAAGATGACATTCCCCGCATACTTCACTTCTTGCAATACCCTGTTGATCCGTTCTTCAAATTCACCACGGTATTTAGTTCCTG
>JBOFIR010000130.1:0-10985 GCA_051650265.1 Cellulosilyticaceae bacterium | reverse complement strand
TTGTTCATAAAGCGCTTGATAAGGATGAGGGCGTCCCATTAGATCTTCGGCATCACCTATAGGTTTTTGAATAGGCCTTGCCTGACCTAGTTCCGCTGCTGGTGCAAAAGGCAGGTGGGGATCAGGAAAGCTAACACAGAGAAAAAACGGCTGCTCCTTGTTTCTTTTATGGGTAAGATACTCACAAGCCTTCTCACCTATATACTGAGAATAATGAAGTCTCTTTGGGGTTTTTGAGATGCCTGTTGCTGCACCTAGCAACTGTATGCCTCTTTGGTCATCCGTGCCACCTTTGTCATCAAACCATTTCAAATAATCACCCACCACATCTCCATGACCAATGGTCACCTGCGTATATTGAAATCCCCAGTAAGGCATTTGCATCGTATGCTCCCTATTTTCCCAAAGACACCTCGCTTCGCTACTTTGCGCGCCTGTAGGATCCTGTGTTGGCTCAAAATGAATCTTTCCAATACTTGCAGTCTGCCACCCACAGTCTACGAGATGATGCATAAGGGTTTGCTTCGTGTCTTCTAATACTACCCCATTTGCCCATAACCCATGATTGCGTGGATACATCCCCGTGAAAATAGACATGCGACTTGGCATACATACAGGATTATTGACATAGCACCTTTCATAGCGCACCCCATCTTGCGCCAAGGCATCCACATGTGGTGTTTGTATATACCGGTTGCCATAAGCCCCTAGGCAATCTTTTCTAAGCTGGTCACACATCAAAATGACCACATTTTTTTGTTTCATGTGCACCTCTCTTTGTCTTTAGTATGCTGTATAGATGGCATCTAATAATGTATGGGTCATATCTGCATCATGCTCCCAATAAAAGATCCCTGCAATGCCTTCATTTTTAATATAGTCTACTTTATGAGTCAGTGATTCTGGATCATCATAAGAGATAAACGTACTTCCATTAAATAAGTAAGGTGCCTTACATTCATCATCCCAATAGCGTGTGTAACCATTTTTATTGATATAGTTGGCCACCAAGTCATGATAACAAGGTCCGTAAGTACAGCTAATTTTTGTATACTGCAAGAAACCATTGTAGCGATTTGGTACTTCTTCCCACTTCCTAGAGTAGAACGCTGCACCAATCACAATCTTTTCTTTTGGCACACCCGCACCTACAAATATTTTGACAGCCTCGTCGCAGCTTGTTCTAAAGATATCTCCTGTTGCCGTAAAAAGATTGGTATGATGTCCTGTTAGACTATGAAAACCACATCTCAGATCATAAGTCATGATATAGACAAGATCTAGATATGCCTCTACTTTATCCATCTCTGTACTATCTGTATAATAGCGATCCCCCCCTGCAGCGATGGTAAGTAGTTTGTGCCCTTCTAGCGTATCGATTGCCTTTCGAATCGCTTCACAAAGATACGTAAAGTTGTACTTATCTTCGGGTGTTGCTTCACTATAGTTTTCTGGGCAGCAAGGGTATTCCCAGTCCAAATCAATACCATCTAGGTCATATTGTGTCAGTACTTTTACACAAGCATTTGCTATCCTCTGGCGCCCCTCTTCAGTTGCACTCCCTACTGGAAAATCTGCACCTGTCTTACCCACTAATGATAAAGAAATTTTAAGCTCCGGATTAATCCCTTTAAGTTCTTGTAGTCGGCCAAGAAGCCCCTCTTCATTGACATGAATCTCACCTTGGTCAATATGTCCGAATGCTAAGTTAATATGTGTTAACTTCTTGATATCCTCTGGGATCAATCCTCCCCTATCACTACTATTGACATACCCTGCTATCACTTTTCTTTGTAACATACTTATTCCCCCTTATCGTCTATTTACCCTCATCTTAACATTACCTTATTTATTGTGCAATATATTAAGAAAATTTAATTAAAATATATTTTCATTTGTATTAATGCACAAAAAAAGAGTGGCATCTTTTATATAAGATCCCACTCTTTCTATTATTTCACTTCTACTTTGACCATAACTTCTGAGGTATTACCTGCAAAGTCAGTTACTGTCAATGCCACATCATATTCACCTTTTGTTGTGGTATCAAGTTCACTGAGGTCTGCTACAACTTTTGACATTAAGTTTAAACCATCCTTATCTGTTGCAGCTTCCACAAAATCTCCCCAGTTGATTGCCGCACTATCTTCATCTACCGCCAGTGTGCGGTATTCCTCTTTGAGTGTCAAAGTCGGTGCTTCTGTATTATTTGCATCATAGATCACCAACTTCTGCTTTGTTCTACCTGTATTTTCAGAAGCATCTTGGATTGTGACGATCAGACCATCTTGATATTCTCCTACAGTGCTAAAGTCTGTGAGGGCCATATCCCATTTTGCAGTGGCCATATCAAGTGCACCATCTAAGTTATCATTTGCAGCAAACTTATCTTTCCAGTCTAATGTACTTGGGTCTGTTCCTACAGGTACTGCATAGACCTCGCCAGGTGTTACTTGCGTAAGTGCTGGCGCCACGTTATCTTTGACTTCATCTGTATTAAGTAATGCTTCTACAGATGAGATTTTGTCTGTGATCTCATGTTTCTTTTGTTCATAAGCAATATCAAATCCTGGTGAACCATTTGCACCCCATAACGCATCCCCTGCAATCTCCATGAAGTTCCAATAAACACCTACCATGATACTATACTCATTTACAGGTGCATTCCATGAATCATAGATTTCTGCCATATCTTGTCCTATTTTCTCGTGGAAGATATCTGTTCCATTAAGCGTAACCAATTCATCTGCTTCATCTGCTTCTTGTTCTTCCCAATAGGCATCTACTTTTTCACGGTATAAGTTATACGTCTTGATGACAAGAGGAATCTTATCTTCCTCAACACCCTTAGGGATAACTGTACTACCACCCTTTGTTACAGATGGCTGATATCTTGGGTCATCCGCCGCCATATGATCTGGTCTTGGGAATGGAATCACACCTAAAGACTGTCCTCTGTCTTTTGCCTTGCTTGCAGCTTCCCCAACACGCCAGTTTTCAATTTCAGTGAATACAGTTTCACCTAAATTGAAGTTTGTAGCTTGTGATGCCCATGGTGTATCACTGGTTCCTTCTATAATATTTGCTGTGAGAAGTTTTTTGTCAATAAGTTCTTGCACATAGGCAACAGCCTGTTTAACTTCTGGTGTATCAATTTGTAAACCATCTTCTCCATAAAGCGCTCCGCCATTGGCATGAATGGCTTCGATAAGTGTTTCTGTATAGTCTGTCTTGAAAGCTTCAATTCGATTCTCAGGACGCTCTGGCGCGGAGCTATTGGCATAATGTGAATCAATTGCTTGAAGATATTTTGTAAATGTACTCCATGTCCAATTGCCTTCCTTGTATAAATCTGTTGGATACACTGTTTCTCCATTCACTTTTAGTGCATCTACTGCTTCAATATAGTCGATATTGTAAAGCAGTGGTGAAAGTGACCATGACTGACCACTTGCGGCACTTTCTAGGAAGAAATACTTCCCAAACATTTTTGGTGATGGACTGTCTCCTAACAAGTCAATATAGTCATCTAAAGGTTGTAAGACGTTTTGTGCTAGAATCCTACCTTGAGAGTTGATCTCTAAGTCAACGAGATCTGCAAGTGGGTCTCCTGCTAAGACTGTTTGAAGAAGGACTTCCCATATGTAACCTGGAATTGGAACAAATTGAAGATCAACATTCAGTTCTTCTTTAATTTCTTCCAAAATACGAATATGATCCGCTCGTTGCTCCTCAGGCATAATATACTCACCCGTTACTGGATCTTTACGGTAAGGATCTTTTTGATCTGGATTGGTACATGCATACGTAACGACTATTGGTGCCCCTGATTGTTTTTTATCACTTTCCTTACTTCCTTTTTCTTGCACATCTGTGCTAGCATTTTGTGTGGTTGATGTTGATGCACACCCACCTAGCATCATACTTGATACCAATGTTAATCCTATTATCTTTCTTGCTTTCTTGAACATAATACATCCCCCTATACATTACATTTTCTTCATCACGTTTAACAATACCCCGTCTATTCTGTGATTTTTTTTGTATACTTTCAACAACTGATTCGATGTAATTATTATCTTAACTAAAAATTTGTCATCTGTAAACTATTTTTTATAATTTTTTAAATTTTTTATTTTTTATATATAAATTAAAAAATTTATATATTTAATTTTCACAATTCTACTCTTATAAATGCGATTAATTTATACATTTAATTCCTTTTTTACACTTCGACTGCATACAAAAAAGGTAGTAATAGGTTTTCTCACCTATTACTACCTTTTTGCAAACGCTCAATATAGTCATTAATATAGTCTGACTCACCTTTGTAGCCCACGATCGGCTCCCCCTCACGGTGCATACGAATGATTGCATTTCTTCTGATAACATTTTTACCGCGCCACCCACACGATGTCTTTGCAATCTTCTCTTTAAAAAAAGCATTGTCCATCTGTCCATACATACAAACTGCGTCATTCATATAGTCTAAAGACTTAAATTCCTCAAGTACCTCCTTTGTGCGAGTGAGCTGATAAGGGCAAACCTGTTGACAAAAATCACACCCAAATACATTTCCCTTCAAAAGCCTCATCTCTAGGTCACTGAGCTCTTTTTTTTGAGTCATATAAGATAAACAAATATTAGGGTTAATCTTCACGTGATTGATGGACTTTGTCGGACATGCTGTGATACAGTTTTCACATGTTCCACACTCCTTATATGCAAAGAGTTCTTCAAAGCTTCTCGTGTCCTCACATACAATCTCCAAATCCGTAATAATCTCACCTAGGAAAACATATGAACCATATTTTTGTGTAATAATCATATTATTTTTGCCCACAAAACCAATGCCAGCCAAATAAGCGATATACCGTTCTGGCAATGCATTACTATCTACAAATCCCATAGCTATGCCACCAAGTGAACCAATATACCTACAAATTTTGTCTAAATAACTTTTTACAACTCGATGATAATCCAACCGCTTGGTATAGATAGAAAAACCATTATCTATATGTTCTACCCCATCATCATACGGAAAAGCAATTGAAATTATTGTCTTACCACTTGGCATCATCTGCCTAGGATCTACTCTCTTTTCAATGCATACTTCTTCAAATTCATTTTGTAGGTTATTTTGTTGCCGCTGCTCGTAAAAAGGGATTAACTCATCAAACCTTCTACACGGAATAAACCCTACTGTGTCTAATCCTATGGATCTGCAAAACACTTCTATTTTATTTTTTAACATGTCACTCACCTTATCTTATTTTTCACGTATGACCTACAGGTTGACTGCACTACGAGTTAATTTTTGATTGGTAATTTTTTACCAAGAGTATGATGCTGATTAATGCACCTGCTATTTCAGCTACTGCTACTGCTACCCATACACCCGTGGCATCAGCAAACTTTGAAAAGACCCAAGCCAGTGGTAAAAGTACAACGATCTGTCTTGTAATAGAAATGAGTAAACTCTTACTCCCCTCTCCAATTGCCTGAAAAAGCGTAGAAATCATAATCCCTATTCCTGCAAAAACAAAACCAATACTCATGATCTTCAGCGCAGGAACCCCCATAGCAAACATATGCTCCGTTGCATTAAACATCATGAGTAATTGTCTTGGGAAAGTCCAAAAAAGCACGACACCTGCCACCATAATACTTAGGCTGATCACTAATCCTTTTTTCAAACAACTCACAAGCCTTTCTTTGTTTTGTGCACCATAGCTGTATCCCATAATAGGTAATGCACCTTGTGTGAGGCCAAATACAGGCATATAAACAAAGGATTGCAATTTGAAGTAAACGCCCAATACGGATACTGCTGTCTGTGAAAATACTATCAAAATGTTATTGAGGATGACTACGATAAATGCCATAATCGATTGCATAAGAATCGACGGGATACCTACTTTATAAATTTCCTTAACAATTGGCAATGAGAATTTAAAGTGTTTAAAATTGAGCTGAATCACCTTTGACTTCTTTGCAACCAGATAAATACTTAGCGCCATAGCAGCTAATTGTCCAATAACTGTTGCAATCGCCGCTCCTGCAATACCCATAGCTGGCACCCCAAACCAACCAAAAATGAAAATAGGGTCCAAAATAATATTAATGACTGCACCTACAATCTGCATCATCATCGGATAGATCATATTACCACTTGCTTGAAAGATCTTTTCTATATTAATTTGTACAAAACTCCCAACAGACAGGGTTGTCACAATAAACATGTATTGTCTCCCCATAGAAATAATCATCTGATCCTCTGTAAAAAATGCAAAAAAGGCTGTAGATCCAAAAATTCCAATCAAAGCAAATACCATCCAGCTTGCAAGCGCAAGTATAATACCATGATCGGCCACAGCCATAGCCTTATCATGATTTTTTTCTCCAAGACTTCTCGATATCAATGAATTCAGGCCAATTCCAGTCCCTACTGCTACTGCCAAAATCATAGTTTGTACAGGAAATACCAACGACACTGCCGCAAGTGCCTGCTCACCGATCTGCGCCACAAATATACTATCTACAATATTGTACATGGATTGCACAAGCATGGAAAACATAGCTGGTAATGACATCGTCATGAGGAGTTTGAACATTGGCATCTCTTCCATCTTTTGTACTCTTATTGATGTATCACTCATAAACTACTCCTTTCGAAATGTTACGCTTATCGCTTGATTAAACCTCTTTTGTAAACATTTCAAGTATTCCCACGATAAATGTATGCATTGCTAACCTCTAAAGGCTACTTTTATTTTAACCTATCCAATTATATACTATTATTCAATGATATAAAACCCTATTTCACTTCACCATCAAACTCCCAAATTGATAGTATGCCCGATCCCTACCCACAAATATCCGATTTTTTTCTCTACTTATTTCCTTTTAAACAATTGAATATTAGACTGATTTATTTTAAAATAAAATGAATTTTCCTAAGGAGGCACTATGCTCATGACTTATAAAAAACATCTGAGAAATATCGGTATTCTTACGCATGTTGATGCTGGAAAAACAACGCTTACAGAGGCCTTACTCTATCAAAGTGGCTCCAGCAATTTTTTTGGTAATGTAGATGCCGGTACCACACACACAGATACGCTGGAAGTTGAAAAATCCCGTGGGATGAGATCCCAGAGCGTTTTTTCAATATGTATGCCTTCTCAGACGTATTTTGCGTCCTAAGATTTGGTGATGACCTCGGGTATAGTGTGTCTACTCTGATTTCACCTGATGATCGCAAGCCCTTCTTACTCCACTCTTGTGGTAATTTGTTTCAAATATTCGATGATCTGATTGATCTAGCAAAGATTGATGCCAAACACTCCAATGAAGATGCTATTGCGCACTTCTCGATTTGGGTTGAAAGATATGGCGACCGTATCGGTAACTTTGGCGGTATTGATACAGATGTGCTTTGCCGCCAATCACCTGCCTACATACAAGATTATATTCTCGATTGTTTAGATAAGGTAAAAGGACACGGGGGTATTGCCTTTAGCTCTGGAAACTCCATTCCAGACTACGTCCCTACAGATGGCTATCTGGCTATGATTGAAATGATTAGTCGATGGTGACAAGACCAACAGCTCTAAATCCTAAAAGAACGTGCTCAAAAAAAACTTTATATCATATGTTTAGTAATAAGTATAAACATTGAAAAGGATGTGATTTAAATGGGTACAGATATTCAATTAGATGAAATAAGAAAAATAGTAGCACTTAGACAAAATGAACCAAATCCTCATAATGATACTTACGTACGAAGACTTGCCTATTATCCTGAATTTTTACAAATGCCTTACTGGATCAACTACGTCGAAACATTGTATATGCTCAATTCCCCCTATGTGCAAGGTAGGGTATTGGATTTTGGATGTGGCTCAGGTCACCTTGACGTCATTCTTGCCAGAAACGGGAGACATGTTACAGGTGTAGACCTCAGTAGCATCGCTATAGACATTTCAAATTATATCAAAAGCCTTGAAGATGATCCTGTCAAAGAGCAACTGTGTTTTAATTTGGAAGATGTGGCAACCGAGCCTCAGGTACCTCACACCTTTGATTGTTGTATCTCGACACATGTATTTGAACATATCCCAGATATTTCACATATTATGCCTGGAATCAGAAAACGTCTAAAACCAGGGGCCTATATGCTCATCTCTGTTCCGGAAGGCTTAGCCTATAATGACCCTGATCATTGTCACCACTTCATGGATACAGAAGCACTAAGACGCCACTTTGCACCTTATGTTGATATTCTTTCAATAGAGAGAGATCCTCAAGTTCCTGTTTTAAGAGGGATCTTCCGATTTTAGGCAATGCTTTCTCATGATGAATCACGTTTATTTTCAAGGAGATTGGATAAACTAACCTTATTAGTCTAGTTTATCGTTACCAAAGGAGTCTCCCTATGCGTGTGAGAAGAGAAATGCAACCTATTGTTGCTATTACCCAAAATACCGATGAATCAGTGGCCATCCAAGAAGGCCTCGATTTACTTCACCTGAATACAATGATTCACTACGATGACGTTGTTGTCATTACTCCAAACTGGGTTGCCCCAGCTACACCTCAAAGTGGCCGCGTGGTGGGTCCCGAGAGCCTAAGACAAATTATTCGTTCTGTAAAATCTTGTAAGCCCAAACGTATTGTTGTTGCTACCGGACCTGGTCAAGAAGATGTCAAGTCACTTATGGATGAAGTAGGATTTTCTTCTATTATTGATGAAGAACAAGTCGAGTTCGTCAATCTTAATAAGGGACCATTCGTCAGCATTGCCATCAATCACCCTTGCCCCAATCGGCTCAGTCTCAACAAACTCTTTGAAGAAATGACTTTCCTCATTTCCTTTACACAACTCAAGTTTCACGAAGAAGCTACCATGTCAGCAAGTATCAAAAATATCACTATGGGATGGCCTGCAGGCGATGAACAAGGTTACCCCAAAAAAGAACTGGGGATTCATAATGATCTACACGGATTCATTGCGGCACTCTTTGAACACTTTACCATAGACCTTTCGATTGTTAGTGCAAGTCCAGCCATGATTGGCACAGGTCCTCATAAAGGTGCTGCTACTCATACAGGATTAGTTCTGTGTGGCACCGACCCTGTCAGTACAGATGTGATTGGTGCCAGACTACTTGGCTTCAAGCCACAAGGCATTCACTATCTCTACCAGATTGCAAAAAAGGGGTTAGGCCGTAGCCAATTTAATTTGGCACAACAAACAGGCATTGAGTTACGAGGACTTCCTTTAGTTGAAGCTGAAAATCACTTTAGCCAGTGTGCCTATGATAAATCCTTTGCCATCGATTCTTAATCCAACCTCTATAAACAAGAGGAGCTGTAGTGGTTACTACAGCTCCTCTTGTTTATCAAGATTAATTTGCCGATGCGTTATTTTTGGACAAATGGTAATCCCCCCCATCGTCCCTTCATGCCTCCTCTCTTGCGGCGTTGGCCCGATAAAACGACTTTCTTTTCCTTGTATATTGAACTGATTCTGTGCTACATCGTAAGTAATGAGTGCATAAAGTGCCTCTTCATAGGGAGCGACATATTTCAAATAAGGATAGCTCTCATGTGCTGCTTCTGTGTAAATCTCATTAGGTTCTAACAGCACACATCCTTCCCCTAACCATTGATTAGAAGCACTATTAATGTCCAAGTAGTGGATGTTATCCCAACACATATAACTATCTGTATGATTGTGTCCATTGATTGCGAGACATATTTTGGGGTAACCTGCTTCTTCATTGAGTGCTACAAGGAGCTGATGTACCTCTTGGTAGTTACCACAACCGCCATGTCCTTGTTCTGCGGGATAATTTAGCTGCGCATGACTCATCACAATACATCTTTTACGCGTTGTATGCACACACTGTGCCAACCAGCTGAGCTGGTCTTGGGATACATATTCACGTTGCATACCATAATAATTCCCATAGGCATAATGTTGGTCCACACCATCTTTTCTAAAGAAATTTGTATCTAATACAATGTAGCAAAATAGGCTATCTTCAAAACAGTAATAAGTCTGATCAAGCGCATAAAATGTTTTAAAATCCATCTCGTCATTGAGATCAAAATCATGATTTCCAGGCACGATATAGTGCGGAATCTCTAGCCCATGCCACATGTCCCCTACCGCGTTTGGTTCTTTAAGATTTGAGATAAAGTCCCCTAAATTCACAATAAAATTTACTTCCTCCGCCTTGGCAACCCCAATGATGTTTTCAAAGCGCTCTTTGGCATCAGGCATAATATTGCCTTGATGTAGATCTGTAAATACTAGAAATTTGATCGATTTCATAGTGTCCCCACCCTCACTCCAAATGTTTATTTATAATATTATAGTATAATGCATCATTTTTTCAAACCCCTTATTGGTAGGAAATAGCTCCTATGCACTTGTTTCCCTAGAAAACCCTACTTGCTCACATACGCGTCTCTTTATCAATGCTATTACCCTGACAAATGTATCAGGCAATAGTTTTTCAGCTGAAATCTATCTTTGGTCTACACCACTAAGTAGCCCGCCAAGTACCTTAGTCAGCTGTGTCAATACCGCACTGCCCCCCCCCATTCCCGAAGGTACAATTCATTGGCTCCCTTCAATAGCCTCCGTCCCATCTGGCATCTCCATTTTTAGCCGTATCATTACACCCACCATAACAACCGTGATTGATGGCGGTCAACTCATTATTGGCCCTGGTCAATCGCTCTTGCTTTATCTTCGTGGTTATCTCCCTATTAATCACAATCCAATCATCGTGGCTTTTGGCTGGTGGGAAGAACCTTGTGATCCCTACACAACTTGGTAGATCTCTTATCAAATTTAATAACGCTCCCCACTGATATGGGAAGCGTTATTTTTGTAGTATTCATATCTTACTGCAAGATTTTACTGAATGTGAGCTTGTATTAGACGCCCATCTGATCACGGCGAATCAACT
>JBOFIR010000129.1:0-7636 GCA_051650265.1 Cellulosilyticaceae bacterium | reverse complement strand
AAACTTCAAAGACATCGCAAAACTTGGCGTAGGTGCAGCGATCATCGTAACAGGTGAACTCATCCTTACACCAGCTCAAAAGCAACCATTTGAGATCAAAGCAGTAGCAGTAGAGATTGAAGGGGCATGCCCAGCAGAGTACCCACTTCAAAAGAAACGTCACTCATTCGAGTTCTTAAGACAAATTGCACACTTAAGACCACGTACAAATACATTTGCAGCAGTATTTAGAATCCGTTCATTAGCATCTTATGCGATCCACAAGTTCTTCCAAGAGAGAAACTTCGTGTATGCACACACACCAATCATCACAGGTAGTGACTGTGAGGGTGCAGGTGAGATGTTCCAAGTGACAACACTTCCACAAGTAGGTGCAAAACTTGACGAGCATGGCAACGTAGATTACAAAGAAGATTTCTTCGGCAAGATGGCGAACCTTACAGTAAGTGGTCAGCTTTCAGCAGAGACTTTCGCTATGGCATTTAGAGATGTGTACACATTCGGACCAACATTCCGTGCAGAAAAATCAAACACACCAAGACATGCTGCTGAGTTCTGGATGATCGAGCCAGAGATCGCATTTGCTGATCTTGAAGACGATATGAGACTTGCAGAAGACATGCTCAAATTCGTGATCAAATATATCTTAGACAACGCACCAGAAGAGATGGCTTTCTTCAACCAATTCGTTGAAAAAGGTGTACTTGATAAATTAAACCACGTGGTAAGCTCTGACTTCGGTCGTGTAAGCTACACAGAAGCAATTGAGATCCTTACAAGCTGTGGTAAAGAATTTGAATACCCAGTACACTGGGGATGTGACCTTCAGACAGAGCATGAGCGTTTCCTTGCTGAAGAGCACTTCAAAAAGCCTGTATTCGTAACAGACTATCCAAAAGAAATCAAATCATTCTACATGAGACTCAACGATGACAACAAGACTGTAGCAGCTACAGACCTTCTTGTACCAGGTGTAGGAGAGCTTATCGGTGGTAGCCAAAGAGAGGAAAGACTTGATGTCTTACTTGAAAGAATGGCAGAGCTTGGTCTCAAAGAAGAAGACTACTGGTGGTACCTTGACCTTAGAAGATTTGGTGGTACACGCCACGCTGGATTCGGCTTAGGTTTCGAAAGATTAATCATGTACGTAACAGGTATGACAAACATCAGAGACGTAATCCCATTCCCAAGAACTACAGGGCAAGCGGACTTCTAATAAAGATTGAGGCACAACAATTTGTTGTGCCTTTTTTGCTAGAGTAATAATCAAATGAAATCAAATTTGGAGGAGAATTAAATGAAAGTATTAAAATTGGATAAAAGTCACCTAAATGATTTTGTTGATATGCGAATCAGCTTATTTCGTGAGCTAGGTGAAGTAAGTGAAACTGAAGATATAGCACCATTAAGGTTATCAACTATGCAATATTTTTTATCCCACATAGACCAAGATCTGTTATGCTGGGCAGTCGTAGTAGATGAGAAAATTGTTTCTATTGCATCGTTAAACCTATTTAGTCGCATACCTTATCTAGAGAATTTATCAGGTAGAGAAGGATATATTTTAAATATATATACCCTGCCTGACTATCGCAAAAGAGGTTTAGCTGGAAAACTCGTAAACAGTATCATAGATTATGCCAAGGAAAATGAAATTAAAAGATTATGGCTTAATAGTAGTGAGCAGGGCAAGAGTGTCTATACGAGCTGTGGGTTTGAAGAAGTTGAAAATGCCATGGAGCTGTACCTTAAATAGAGGTATTTGAATGGAACTCCTATTAGTGAGGCTACGTCTTATAAGTAAGATGAGTTTTAGGAGGAGTTGGATGAAGAAGCTACAGTTATGTCATTTATCCCATAAAAGGCTATGTCAGTTGCTAGTAGGTTTGAATTGTATTCCCTTGACAATAGGTGCGATCCTAATCGGCTACTATTGTTCTTTTGTAACAAAAGAAGTGGGGATTTTAAGGACGGCGGCGTATGCACCGACGGCAGTAATCGAACAGCAGAGTCTATTTTTATGGGTAATTATTAGTGGAAGTATCTTCCTATGGGGATTTATTACTTTGAAGATTCTAGGCGAATGCTTGTGCCGCATGATGTCTAAAGTATAGTATGTAATAGACTTCTATAGGAAATAAAACCACTTTCGAATTTAAATAACATAAGGAGTTCTAGATGAACAATATCAAAAAAATACCATGTAGAGTTGGACTTTCACTCTTTATCATTTTGCAAGTTTTTGCATATGCCCTAGATGTAAGAGGCTTGAAAATATTAGCATTCTATAATGAGGGGTTAGAAATGCAGGTTAGTATCATGGCGATAGTTATTCCGATGGTAGTAGAGGGAATTGTCTCTTTTATATTAGGTCGTAAAAGTAAGTAGAAATACTATCCAAGATATTGAAATTGATGGAGGATCATTTTTATGAAACAACCTGAAGTAGCTTATGAGGCAAAGAAAACGTACCCTTGCCCATGTTGTGGGTATCATACATTTCCTGTTCCAAAAGAAGACGCCATTGCTTATATATGTCCTGTATGCTTTTGGGAGAATGATGTGTTTACATCAAGTGACGATGAACCAAGTGATGAAAATCACGGAATGACATTAAACGAAGCACGAAGAAACTATAAGAAGTTTGGGGCTTGTAGTCAAGATATGCTGAGGCATGTAAGAGAACCGAGATCAAATGAGCTGAGCTAGCCTTTTCCGAGAAAAGGCTAGCTTTTTTTATCGTTTGTATTCTATGAGCGCTAAAAGGCTAAAAATAGAGATGAAATATGATATACTATAAAAATAAATTAAACAATTCTAATAAATAGGGAGATGTGGAATGAGTAAAAAATATCGTATTAAACATTTGAAGCTTTCTAAAGTATTTATGGGGTGTGTAGCGCTAGGGATTGTACCAGCAGCTATGCAGCTTCTCTTTATGCTGATTGGCATACTTATGTCAGGTGACATGCTACAAAGTATCGGTGCATCATTGGTGTATTGTCTCTTGATGCCTATCACATTTGGCATAGGTGGTGTGGTTATTGCAGCGGGATACAACTGGATTTCGCCAAAGGTTGGGCAGTTTGAAATTGAATTGGAAGAAGTAGAATAGTGTTTGAAAAGTAAAGGGAATAGAAATATGAATCTAAGCTTAAGGGATATTACGCAAGAAAACTGGTTGGAGTGTATTTTTCTAACAACTAATAAAACTGGAAATCCAACTGTATGTGAAGAGTTTGTAGCTTCTAATGCATTATCTATAGCACAATCAAAGATACAAAATGGGTGGATTACTAAAGCAATCTATAATGATGAACAAATGGTTGGGTTTGCAATGTATGGCTTTTGTGAAGAACAAAATTTTTATGAAATATGTAGGCTAATGATTGATAATAAGCATCAAGGAAAAGGCTATGGTACTATAGCACTTAAAAAGATCATCGAACAGTTATCATCTGTAGAGGAGTGCAAGGAGATTTTCTTATCATTTGATCCTGAAAATAACATAGGGAAACATCTTTATGAAAAACTTAATTTTAAAGATACGGATAGAAAGATAGACGACGAATTACTATACGTTTTACATTTAAGCAAATAGATAGTAGTTTAGTGAAGCGCATTGCTATTTAATACTACAGAATAAGATCAGAACTTGGAGAGGATGAAATAAATGAGCGTAGATCATTTTACTGGTAAGGCTGAGGCTTATGCGAAAGGGCGTCCGGGATACCCAAAGGAAGTCTTCGAGAAAATCATTGAGTTAGCACCAACGGATGCAGTATTTGCAGATGTTGGTGCAGGAACAGGACTATTTACAAAAGAGATTGCAGAGTATGGGCATACGGTTTATGCTGTTGAACCTAATGATGACATGCGTGACCAGCTGACAAGGATACTTAAAGGCTATAAAAATGTGATGCCTGTAGCAGGATCGGCTGAAGTGACAACACTGCCTGATCAGAGTGTTGATATTATCACCATTGCACATGCATTACATTGGTTTAATTTAGATACTTTTAGAGTAGAGTGCGATCGCATTCTTAAGCCGGCTGGTAGGATTATTGTCATTTATAATCATATCCCTGGCAGAGAGGTGAATGATTTTGGCAGGCAAGCTGTGGATGCATTCTTTAGTAATCCGATAGCCTATTCATTCGAGAACCCTATCCACTATACAAGGGAGAAGTGGTTGGCATATATTAACTCACAAGATGACAGCCCATTACCAAGCGATCCAACATATGATACACATCTTAGCGCCTTAAATGAAGTATTTGACCGTGATAGCGTAGATGGGGTGTTACGTTGCGATCGGATAACAAGAATATATAGTGAACGAAGTTGTTGAAAGGTGAGTTCTTATCTAAGCAAGTAGATATTTTATAGGGGGATAAACATGAAAAAATTATGTACGATAATCTTATTTGCCATCATATGTTTACCATTAGTGGCATGCACATCTACTATAGGGAGTGTAGAGGCTGGAGGAATATCGGCTACAGCTGATGGAAGATTTATGGAAGTTAATATGATAGAAAAGGCAGATTTAAGTGCAGGTTGCGAAACATGGAAAAAAGATGAAGAAATAGTTTTTACTTTAACTTCAAAAGAAAAAATTACGCTTGAAATAGGGATTTTACCTGTATTGGAAGATGGAAGTTACGGAGAGATTTATGGTAAAGAATGTGATATAAACTTAGATGAAAAAATAATTGAAATCAAAGTTCCAAGCGATGGAGAATATGGAATTGGTTTTATTAACAAAACTGATAAAAATGTTTCATTTGAGGTTGAGCTTAATAAAAATTTAGAAAATCCTCTTGTGTAATTGGTAAAATAGTTATTTGTATGATTTGTACTTATTCTAATCAATACAAATGATACAGAGAAAAGAGGGAGTGTAAGGAATGAATCAAATATTAGCGGAGAATAGAATAGGGTGGAAGTTATTAGCATACTTACCTATTAAAGAAGAGGAGCTTGAGCAGGATCTATATCAACCTGTAACAGGAGCTTTTGCTATTTTGAAGGTAAAGAATTGCTTTGTGTTAGGGTTTAATAATTGGAGAAAGCAATGGGAGTTTCCAGCAGGTGGCATTGAGGAAGGAGAGACGGCAAGGCAGGCAGCGGTTAGAGAGCTTTTTGAGGAAACACATCAAAGGCATGAGAACCTTGTTTTTAAGGGTATTTTCAAAATTCGTGATCAGCATGATCAGATACGTTATCAAGCCGTTTTCTACGGTGAACAAGAAACATTAGAACCTTTCATAAAGTGTGAAGAGGATGAGATGGACGAGATTATCTTATGGGATATGAAAGCAGAGATTGGGTACATAGATGAAGTGGATTGGAAGATTGTACAGATGAGTTGTTTAGAAAGAGAGAATTGTAATGATAAAAAGCATAGATGAAAGCATGATAGGCCAAGTCATAGATTTTACATGGCCGATATGCCAAAGGTGTGACCTGACGTCCTATCCTATCAAAAAATCAAAATTAGATTTGGAGACATCATTGATTCAAGCATTGAAGCATCCGGATGATCAGGTGCTTGGGTGTTTCAAAGAGGACAGGCTGATTGGAAGTATCAATCTCTTTGTAGAACTCAAAGAAAACTATCTGCGCGTGATAACCTATATAGCAGAAGATTTTGAAGCGGTCATGGAGCAGCTTGTCAGCTGGCTCAAGGAAGAATACCCAGCATTTAAGGTGCATTTTTGTTATCCTAAAGAAAATACGACGGCCATTCAATACTTTGAGACAAGGCGCTATGAGTGTATAGAGGCGAGCCATGACCTACGGCTCACAGTTCAAGAAACGCCTTATAGAAGCAAAGAACAGACACACATCACAAGGCTGACAAAAGATGAATTTGAAGCTTATGCAGATTTCCATAATCGGCATGCAGGGGAAGAGATGTATTGGAATAGTAAGAGATTATATGAGGCATTTGATTCATGGTATATCTATTTGTATACGCAGAAGGCAACCATTCAAGGGAGTATTATGATGTGTAAAGCAGGTGCAGATGCGATTGAGGTATTTGGCCTGTTTGTTGAAGAAACAATGGATCAAACAGATGTAGCGAGGGAGATCTTGGACTATGCCATCCATCAGGTGATGCATGAGGAGCAAGCGGTGAAACAAGTGATCTTCTTTGTTGAAGAAAAGGATAGGATTTGCAATGACGTAGCAAGACAAATAGGGTTTGAAGATTTGGGAGGCTATTGTTGCTACGCAATAGATCTATAGGTAGATGAAATAGTAGTGTGCTTAAGGAAGGCAATAGCTATTTGTAGTAGAGTAGATATTTTATGGAGGACATTATGATGCTAAATGAATCAGATAGAGAATTAGTAAGAGCAGCAACAGATATTATTCAAAAGAATTATGACAATGTTAATTGGTGGCATACTGTTGGTGCAGCTGTGAGAACAAAAAAAGGTGAGATATATGTTGGTGTCAACTGTGATTCGGTTAGTCATGATAGTTGTGCTGAGTATATAGCGATTGGGGCAGCTATTACAGCAGGAGAAAGGGAATTTGATACGATCGTTGCTGTTCTTGGGGGTGAAAAACCTAAAATATTGCCACCTTGTGGTAATTGCAGACAAATGCTTTATTCCTATGATAGAACAGTTGATGTCATTGTAGATGATGAGACAAAAGAAAATATACTTGAATTACTAAGGTATCCATGTGATTAGATAATTTATAAGGGGAAGGTTTGAAATGAAAAAGCATATTTATTGGTTAATAAGTATCATGCTAATCATGATTACTGTGAGTGCATTCTTCCTAACTGTACTAAAAATAATGCCAGCTATATTACTTTTAGAACTCTTTTTCTTTATGCTCATTCTTTTCATTGCAAATATGTCTTCAGGCATTACATATGGAGTGATACATAAAAATAAAATTGGTTATTTAGTAGGATTTGCAATATTAAATACCCTTTGTATTGCATCGTTAATATATTATGGGATAATACTTGCATTCGTTATTTTTTATACAGGCTAAGGAAATTAGAAGTAGCAAATAGTTATTATAATTAATAGATATTTGTGGGATGGAGATTATTTATATAATAGGAGGTGCGATAAATATATGAAGCATGTAGGAACACAAGTAATACAAACAATGCGATTGACATTGCGGAAAATCGAACTTGCTGATGCTGAAATGATGTTTAACAATTGGACAAGCGATAATGAAGTTACACGATTTTTGAGATGGGACTCACATAAAAAAATAGATGACACAATAAACATGATTCAAATGTGGATTGATAACTATCAATCAGATTCCACTTATTACTGGGGAATCTATCTAAAAGACGGAGAAATGATTGGTTCAATTGGTATTACCATAACATCAGAATATGATTATAAGGCAGAACTAGGTTATAAAATTGGTAGCCGTTGGTGGAGGCAAGGGTATACTAGCGAAGCAGCACAAGCTGTTATAGATTATATGTTTGAGAATACTGATGTCGAACGAATTGATTCATACAACGCAGTAAACAATCTTGCTTCTTCGAAAGTTATGGAAAAGGTTAGAATGAGTAATGAAGGCTTTTTGCGACACTACTATAGAATTGGTGATAGTTTTCAAGATTGTACTTTATATGCAA
>JBOFIR010000128.1:0-3684 GCA_051650265.1 Cellulosilyticaceae bacterium | reverse complement strand
CCTCTTTCTTAAAAGCAAGACTATCTCTTCCCGATCCGCATCCTAGATCCAGTATTTTTCCACCTTGTGGTACATACTGAAGAAATTTTTCTCTTATCTCAGCCACATCACCATTTAGAGTTGTTGCTGCATACTCCTTTGCATTTTTGTTATAGAAATCTAGCGTTTGTTGATCCATACTTGTATGCTCCTTCACTTAAAGTAAAAGCACACGTTAACGCAACGTGTGCTTTTACCTTTCTTAATTTGATTTATCTAGACGTTCTTGGTAGAACACCAACTTCTTAAATTCAATCACATCTTCTAGATGTTTTGCAAAGACATCCGTTTCTACGATTTCTTTGAGTTCTCCTTTAATGGTTAGAAGATAGCCCTCTTCTTCTGCAAAAAAGTTATTTGCAGAGTTAAGAAAAGCTTTAACTGGATTAGATTTAATTTGGCTGAGCCACTTCTTATCACTCCAACTTTTACAATCTTTAAGATCTCTGAGATTAGCGAGGTGACTATAGAATTCTTTAAAGATACCCAGTGCTTCATCCTCTGTCACTTTCAGCTTGATATGTCCTTCATTATAGAAAGTTCGTAGCAACGGGATCTTATAGAGCTTTTGCATCTGTGTAGTTTCTAGGTTTAAGATAAACTCTCTACCTCGGCTCCCCATCAGTTGCTCTTCTTCTTGATCCAGTTCGCCCATTTCACTTAGGAAACTCATATAATCGTTGAAAATATTAATTTTTGATTTACTCTTGATGCTGTCATAAACATCGCTATCCATACCTAAGAATAGCTCCACTCGTGATGGCACATGTTTCACTTCTTCTTTTACCCTCAGATACTCCTGCTTCACCAAGTCTTTTACAGTCATTTCTCGCTGAGCTTGTATCTTAAAGAGGTCTATTAATCTAAAGTCAAAGTCAATATGACAGTCTTCAGGAAATTCCAGTTTCAAGGGGCTCCCCTTCACACTAGCTACCTTATCATAAGGTTTACCACTGAGTAGGAACGGCACGAGATTGGCTTTTTTGTAGTTCCCAATGAAGTCTAGTACATTAAGGTACATCTTATCTTTGTACTTTCTAAGCCCTCGCCCTAATTGTTGTAAGAATATAGTAGGTGACTCTGTAGGTCTTAAGAATAAGACCATATCAATAGCAGGTACATCTATGCCTTCATTGAACATATCTACTGAAAATAACACTTGAAGATCGCCTGATTGTAATTTAGCAAGTGCAATATCTCTCTCCTCAGTCGCTTCACCTTTTTCCCCACTAAATACTGCAGCCGCTGCTATGCCATTATCAGAGAAATACTTGGCCATAAAGTCTGCATGTGCCTTTGATGTACAGAATCCCATCGCACGTTTGGAGTTATATTTCTGATAATGCTTTAAGATAAACTCTGCTCTTTTATGGATCATCAATTCTTCTTCAAGCTGCCGTGCATCATATTGTCCATTCGTCTTAATTTGAATCTTTTCATAATCTACAGTATCGTCATAGATACCATAATATCTAAAAGGTACAAGCCATCCCTTATTAATGGCTTCTTTAAGTCTTACTTCATACACCATATTGTAGTCACATAGTGCAAAGACATCTTTATTATCAAGCCTTTCAGGTGTTGCCGTAAGTCCCAGCATAAACTTGGGCTTAAAGTAGTTTATAACATTCTTATACTTGTCTGATGCTGCATGATGGAACTCATCGATGATCAGATAGTCAAATTCATCTGGCTTGAAATACTCTGGCTTAAGATATTCATCTTTTCCTAGAGTTTGCACCAGTGCAAAAGTCATTGCCTTATCCATCTCTTTTTTATTTCCTTGGAAAAAGCCAATATCTTCACTTTTTCTCACATTACGAAAACTTGTAGCCGCTTGTTTCAAGATCTCATCCCGATGTGCTACGAATAAGATACGATCGTATTCCAAAGAATCAAAAGCTGCAAGATAAGTCTTGCCTATACCAGTCGCTGCGACAACCAGTGCTTTTTCTGCCCCTTCTTCACGACTTTGTTTTAGAGCATAAAGTGCTTCTATCTGAGCACCTCTTGGTTCAAATAATGGTACAACCACACTTTCTTCTGTTGCCTCCATTTGCGTTAGAAGCTTTGGTTTTGACCAATTCTTTGAGTAATTCTTCAATACTTCTTCTGTTACAATTTCAGAATGTCTCTCAAATAAGTCTTCAAATGTGTTAGTGAAGTAGTCAAAATCCACTTCATTACCTTCCCTTATTAAGCGGTAATTCCACTCAACAGAAGAAGTAAGCGCACCCCTTGATACATTGGATGAGCCTATGTATAGCTCACTTCCTTGTGCATGATGAAACATATAGGATTTGGGATGGAATGATTTGTTCGGCACATTATAAAACCTCAAATCTACCTGATCCCCAAACTTATCCCTTATCAGATAGAGTGCTGAAGGCTGTGTAATATTAAGGTAATTACCTGTTAAAATACGCACCTTCACACCGCGCGCCACCGCCGCTTCTAGATCCCTCAAGATGAGCTTTACCCCTGACTCCATCAAGAAAGATACGATAATATCCATACGCTCAGCTTGTGCCATGCTATATTTCAATCTATTATATAAGTGGTTACTTTCTCCTGTAATCGCATTGGCTAATGCAATTGTTTCTAATTTAAGTTCTTGATTTTCCCCCACGCCGCCGAGCCTCCTTTAAACCTTTATTTCTATTATAGCCAAATTTGTTATAGATACCAATCCCACGTAGTCTAAAGTATCGCCCGAAGGGCGATTTTTGATTTATTTTTTACGCGTAATTTTCTGATAATTCTATCTTTCTACATATAAAAAGAAGTGGCGAAAACCGATTAAAAGGTTTTTACCACTTCTCCTACTGTTAAATAATTATTTTAAAGTTGCAATATAAGCCTTAACCACCTCTAACACATAGTCTTGGCAGTATTCTGCTGTTGTTGCATTGTATTTACCGTTGTTTGTCTTATTGTTTGATAACACTCTGATTCCTAAGAATGGTACTTCATACGCTGCACAGATTTGTGCGGCACTTGCTGTTTCCATCTCTTCTACACTTGTGCCAAAGTTGTCATGGAACCATTTGATACGGTCTACTTCGTTGTTCCATACGTTGGCTGAGCCGATGATGCCTTCTACCACTTTACCTTTTGTGTAAGTGTCTTTTACTGAGTTTGCGATTGCAAGAAGTTCTTTGTTTCCTTCGTAATAACGGATCTTCTCAGCATTTTTGTCTTCCCCTGCGCTACCTTCTGATGCCATCACGTCCATTGGCTTCCACTCTGTTGGTCTGATGCCTTCACCTTTGAGGCGATCCCCTGTTTTGATATTGCCTAAGCTCACGCTTTTTGCCCCAAGTACGATATCCCCTACATTGAGCGCTGGATCGTGTCCACCTGCTGTCCCTTGGTTAATGATGGCGATTGGCTTGTATCTTTCGATCGCGATCGCTGTTGCTGCTGCTGTATTTTCCATCCCTTTGCTTGTCTTTGTGATAATCACTGGGTAGTCATCAAGTGTGCCTTTGTAGTAGATGAAGTTGCCTGTCTTTTCGATCTGTACGTCTTTGAGCTGTGCTGCCATCTTTTCCGCTTCGATTGGCATTGCACCTTGTACGATGATTGGTTGTTTTGGTGTTGGGATCGATGCTACAGTCACACTTGGCATACCTGCTGCCATCA
>JBOFIR010000127.1:0-7443 GCA_051650265.1 Cellulosilyticaceae bacterium | reverse complement strand
GCATCAGGGGTACAGATCGTAGGACTTCCTGAGGCAGTGCACCAACCATCTTTCTGGGATCATGATCATTATCCAGAGCTTAAGGTGCATCAAAGTGTGGTGGACCATCCAGAACTTACAGGGCCAAGAACAGAGGATTATCCATCAGAAATTACTTTAAGACACAACCATATATGGGATGTAGGAATCTTTGAGAAGCAGTCAAGTGGGATAAATCTCTCAGTAGCGAGTAGATGCCATTTGCTTCACAATACGATCCATCAGAGCCCAAGATCCTGTATCAATATCAATGATGGGACATTTGGTGGCCATGAAGTGGCTTACAATGACATCTTTGATGCGCAGAAAGAAACTATGGATCATGGGCCATTCAATTCATGGGGAAGAGATCGCTTTTGGTCTGTCCCATGCTACAATGCATCAGGCCTTTATGGCGATCAGATTAAGTCTTATAGTTTACTTGATGCCGCACAAACAACCACGATTCATGACAACCGCTTCCACCATGGGGCAGATCAGCCACATACATGGGGGATTGACTTAGATGATGGTTCATCTAACTATGAGATCTACAACAACCTATGTCTAGGCATGGGGGTTAAGCTTAGAGAAGGCTTTAGACGTCGTGTGTACAACAATATCTTTGTCGATGGCAGTATTAATATTCATTGTACCTATGCCCAAGCAGAAGATGAGATCTATAGCAATATTGTCATAGGGCACAAGAGCTGGGAGTTTGCAGGGCAAGATGGTGGTGATGAAAAGCGTGTTGTAGAAGGTTGCTATGCGATTGACCGCAATGCATACTTCTGTGAAGGCGATCAGATTCATTTGCCTGACTTCTTTGTGGCACATGGCTATGATGCAGCTGGCATGACAGATGTGTCCCCTGCATTTAGAGATGTGGATGGAAATGACTACACCGTGACCAATGAAGATTTACTTGTACATACTGGCTTCAAAAACTTTGATATGACACAGTTTGGTCAGAAGGGATGCCCAGTAGCAGCACCAAGCTACAAGAGTATTCCAAGAGGTCAGCGTGAACTCGTGGTATGTGAGTGGCTAGGGGCAGTCATCACGACGATTGATGATGGGATTATTTCATCCACAGCATCTTATGGCTATGAAGGTGTTTACTTCAAAAAGGTGCCACCTACATCCAAGGCGTATGCACTAGGCTTTAGAACAAGAGATTTGGTCAAACGTATGGAAAGTCAAAATGTGAAAGACGTGACACATTTCTTGGAGATCATAGGGACTGGTCATCAGATCAGGCCATGTGAGGTAGAAATTTTCAGAGATACAACATGGATTAGTTTCAAGATCTCATAGAGATTTGATATATAAATAATAAACAATAAATAGAGTCAAAAGAGGAGAGGTATAGGTATGACATTAGTTAAAGAAAAACGTATTGCAGAATTTGAGGAAATGGCATATGGGATGTTCATTCACTGGGGGTTATATTCTCAGCTTGGTAAAGGGGAATGGGTACAATGTATGCATGGTATTCCATTAGAGAAATATATGCCACTCAAGGATACTTTTACAGCAGAGGACTTTGATGCAAAAGCAATCGCTAAACTTGCAAAAAGAGCAGGGATGAAGTATATCACACTCACTACAAGACATCATGATGGATTCTCACTTTATGATACAAAAGGTCTTAATGATTACGATGCAGTACATAGCCCAGCAGGCAGAGATCTCATTGCTGAGTTCGTAGAAGCTTGCCGTGAAGAAGGGATCATGCCATTCTTCTACCACACAACACTTGATTGGTATAGAAAAGACTTCAACGAAGATTTCGATAGCTACCTTGAGTACCTTCGTCAATCTGTAGAGATTCTTTGTACACAATATGGTCCAATCGGTGGCCTTTGGTTTGATGGAAACTGGAGTAAGCCAGGTGCTGACTGGAAACTTGATGAGCTTTATGGCACAATCCGTAAGCATCAACCAGAAGCGATGATCATCAACAACACAGGTCTTGAAGCACAAGGTAGACTTGGTCACCCGGAGATTGATAGTGTAACTTTCGAGCAAGGAGTACCAGAGCCTATCGATCGCACAAATATGGAAAAATACATCAGTGGTGAGATGTGCTGTACACTCAATGACCACTGGGGTGTTGGGGCAAATGACCTTAACTACAAAACACCAGCACAACTCATCAAGACACTTTGTAAATGCCGCAGGGCAGGCGCAAACCTCCTACTTAACATCGGGCCAGACGCACAAGGTGGTGTACCAAATATGATGTCAGCAACACTTGAAGTCATCGGTGACTGGCTCAAAGTATTTGGTGAGAGTATCCACCAAGGAAGACCTGCCAATATCGTAGGCGATGGTGAGAACTTCGGACTCATCACAGAGGATGGCAAGCGCTACCTCTTCATCTTTGATCTTCCAATCGTAGGTCATGAGAATGTAACAGTAGGCAATGGCCGCGTGAGACCGCAGACATTCACAGGTATGTTCGGTGAAGTGAAGTCTGTCAAATGGATGGACAATGGCCGTGAATTACCATTCGTTCATGATGGTGAGACAGGTATGTTCACAGTGAACCCAACAGGTTATGAGTATGGTACAAACTTCGTTGTACGTGTAGCAGTTGTAGAATAATAAAATAATAGATCAATATGGAGCCTTAGTTAATAAATCTTGAAGATAAGTTAACTAGGGCTCCATTGTTTATCTCACGAGGGGAGACTACAATAAAAGTATCAAGATCTTGAAAAACTTTGATAAAGTAGGGGATAGTTATGAAACTTAATATAGGTAAAGTGATTTGTGAACTGAGAAAAAGAGATGGGGTAACACAAGAGAAGTTAGCGCAAGCACTAGGGGTATCAGTTGCAGCAGTATCCAAGTGGGAGACGGGTGCTACTTATCCTGATATCACTATACTGCCAGCGCTTGCACGGTATTTTAGAACTACAGTAGATATGCTTATGGGCTATGAAGAGATCTGTTCTGATGAAGAGCTTGCCGAGATGATGCAGACAAGCAAGTATTTGTTTGAAGCAGGGCGTGTTGAAGAAGCTATGGCGTGCTGTGAAGACTATATGAGACAGTATCCTACGAGTATGGAACTTAAGTTTTGTGTAGCAACACGTTATACCTACAATAGTGGATCAATCAATAATGAAGAACTTGCAAAGAAACTGAACCAACGGGCTATCGGATTATTTGAAGTGTGTACTCAAAGTGAAAATCTAGAGATCAAAAATGGTACGTATATGATACTCAGTGGGATCTATATACAGCAAAAAGAGTTTGAGAAGGCAAAGTGTGTCATCGAAGCACTTCCAAGATTGCAAAGTGATCCTGATGGGATGTTAGCGTCCCTTTTGATTGAAGAAGGTAAGACAGAAAATGTTGCGAGTTTGGGAAAGGTTGTGGTCATGAGGAGCTGGGCAAACCTCATGAATGGGTTCAATATTATGGCAAATGAACGCAGGTTAGTGGGGGAATGTGAGGAAGCACTGCAAATTTTACAAAAACAAAATAATCTCATGGATGCGATGGAATTTGATGTGCCAAGTCGCCTCCAAAATCACATGAATCAACTAAAATGCTATGCCAAAGCTCAGAAAAGAGAAGCCGTACTGTTGACACTTCAACAAATGATAGAAGAAGTAGACCATATCAAGCAAGTACAAGAAGAGAGTGAGAAGAATGCACCTTCAGGAACGATTGACCTTGGTATGGATGCCTTGAGACATATGATCATGATGCAGGTACAGTATATGAAAGAAGACGAAGAATTTGCATGGATAAGATATAATGAAGAAGTAGTGGCACTGATGAAAAGGCTAGAAACTATGGTATAAAACAGCTCAACATCAGTCGCCGCTACTGCAACAATGTATCAAAGGGAGGATAAAGAAATGTTAGTGTACAGAGAAGCAAAAAAAGGCGACGAAGAGCAGTTGCTAGCACTTATAAAAGTAGCATTAGGCGCACATGGCCTAGCGCTTGAAGTAGAGGGAGCGGATGCCGATGTGGCAGACCTCGAAAAGCATTACTTACAAAATAATGGATGGTTCCAAGTAGTAGAAGATGAGGGGCGTATCATCGGTTCTGTAGGGATCTACAAGATAGATGATGAAAAGTGTGAGCTGAGAAAGATGTATCTCTATCCTGAGTATCAAGGAAAGAAGATCGGCAAGCAGCTCATGGAAAATGCACTAGAGCAGGCGAAAGTGATGGGATTTGGATGGATGCTCCTCCAAACCAGCTCCAAGCTTGTCAAAGCACTGCCACTCTATGAGAAGTATGGATTCGTAGACGATGCAGAAGGTGAGATCTGCTCACGTTGTGATATTGCTATGATTCGTTGCTTATAAAAGCTTAAACAATCGCAAGAGAGGAAATGTTTTTTGCACCACCTCTGATAAACTTTAATTACCGAAAGGGAAAGAAATAAAGGGGGAGGAATAGACATGACTACTATTGAATTGCTGCAAGGTGTGCTCGATTATATAGAAGAAAATCTGACCACAGAAATCTTGGTAGAGGAACTTGCGCAGATCGCGGGATTTTCTGAGTATCACTTTTGTCATGTGTTTTCAGATGTTGTAGGAATGCCAGTAGCAGCTTATATGACAAAGCGCCGTATTCAACATGCCATTTATCAGATGAGTCAAGAAGATCGGATGATTGATGTGGCACTAGCCTATGGGTTTGATACACATGCAGGATTTTATAAAGCATTTAAGCGTGAATTTGGATGTTCACCTTCTAAGTTTCTGAAATTAAATACTGCTCAAAAACCAAGAGCGGTTAATTTATTGGAGGAGGCAAGGGTAATGCTTACGCACACGCAAATTAAAGAGCTGTTATCACATTGGGAGTTAGATGGTACATTAAAAATTGAACCTACTTTCACAGCAGGAGGTGCAGTTAAGGCATCTGGTACATGGAAAATTGGTAACCGATTTATTTTTAAGACGGGGAGCGATATCGTAGGGATGCGCGCACAGATTGCAATCGCTCGGGCACTTGCAACAAAGGGAATAGGTGTATCTTACCCTGTACTTACAAAAGACGAGGAAGAATTGGTGATCAAAGAAGGTAGATTCTATATGCTTGCCAATAGTATTGAGGGTGATTTCTTGACACCCGAAGAAAGATACGGCGAACATAGAGAACAAATAGCGACCCAATATGGAGAAGCGATCGGTAAACTGCATGAAGCATTTCTTGAGGTAGAGGATCTAGTGGAGGTCAATGATACCAATATACTTGAACTCGTGATGAACTGGGCGATGCCGCAGACACGAACTGTCATGGCGCAATGGGGATGTCCTTTGCCAGAATCATTTTATTTGGAGTATATGGAGAACTTTCCAAAGCTCTATGAGAAGCTTCCACGTCAGATGATCCATCGTGATGCCAATCCTTCCAACATTATCTTTGATCAAGGGAAAGTCACAGGATTTATAGATTTCGCTTTGAGTGAGCGGAATGTAAGGCTTTTTGATCCTTGTTATTGCGCAACAGGCATTTTAGCGGAAGCTGGTGCGCTGCAAGACCAATATGATCAATGGCCAGAGATCCTTAAGGGGATTATCAAAGGGTATGATGAAATAGTGCATCTTACAAAGGAAGAAAAAGAAGCGATTCCTTATGTGATCTATTCTATCCAAATGATCTTTATTGCATGGCTGGTTGATCATGAAGTATACAAAGATTGTGCATTACAAAATCGTCAGATGCTTGTTTGGATGTGGGAGAACAAAGAAAAATGTTTTTCATAGAAACGACTTCATGTTAACTCATATAGTACTTATGGCATAAGAGGGTTTATTTTTAACAAAAGTTTGATATAATATAAGTATATAAAGAAATGCTCAGTAGCTGGTAACTACTAAGCATTCCTAAAGTGAGACGTTTGTTTTATTTTAGGGCTATTGGATTATATTAAATGAGATTAATAATGAAAGAAATGAGGCTCACTCTTTGGTCGGATGGGAGCCTTTTTCTTTTGTCTTAAATGCTAATTTAAGACCTGTGATACCTATTTCAAATTTAACTTCGTGTGGATACACGCCGTTTATGAAGCAGATTATAACAAATAATAGAAAACCTATTATTGCAATAGTTATCATTAGTATCATATCCAATACCACCCCCTTTGCACTATGATGAATAAATCACCAATAGCCCAAGGGGGAGAAAACGTTCAAAACCCCCGCACCATCCTTTGCGGTCAAGTTATGTTTACTGGAATATTATAGCATAATGATAAAAGGATTAATAGGACAAGACAATTAATAGAATGAGACTTGTTAAAAGAAGGACTAGAAAGGAGTAATAAATTTGTATCTAGTAAACGTTTATATGTGGAGTATGGCATTAGCTTGTATTTTTCACATATTGGTTCATACCTTAACAAATGAAAGTGTTGAAATAGATGTAACTTTTGAAGATAAAGAAATACCTTATATAGTCGTGTTCTTTATTCCGGTTTTAAATACTATACTTGCTATTAATGGTTTATTAGCATTAATGCATGGGTTTGCTAATAAAAGGAATTAGTAAAGGTGAAATAGAGATCTTTCTAAAGGGGAATTTTTTTTGAAATATTGCTATTATGTATACATAAAAAGGAATACTCTGGAGCAAACAAGTTAATAGGTTCAGAGATATGATGCAAGTAATTGTGAAAAGGCAAGAATAGATGGTCTTTATGAGGTTATTTATAGACTCTACTGCTAGTTTACTTTGAAATCATGCGAATTCTACTGCTAGTTGGTTGCCACTATTTAGGTTTAGGGCTATGCTTACTAGCAGGAGGGGCTAAATCATGCGATCAAAAATTTGGCCTTTTAGCTTAGTTAAGAAGAAGAAAAATGGTGGGGGGATGCATGATGCAATCAATCGATAACCGAGAATTTGGATTATTTTTAGTGCAACTAAGAAAAGAAAAAGAAATGACACAGAAACAGCTTGCAGAGCAATTATTGATATCAGACAAAGCTGTAAGTAAGTGGGAAAGAGGATTAAGTCTACCTGATATATCGCTGCTCATACCGTTATCACAAATTTTTGATGTAACGACAACGGAACTATTATGCGGAAAAAGAATTGAAGTGAATACGCAGTTTAGCGTTGATGAAGTAGATGTATTGATGTCTAAGACCATTACCTTATCTAAGGAAGAACAAGAGATAGAAAATCAATCAAAATCGAATAGAATAAAAATATTTACCTGTTCGATTATTATTTTCTCTTTTGAGCTGTTGTTCTTTTTTATAGGTGGTAATAAGTTAGAGTTAATTTCCGAAAGTGTTTATACAGTGGAAATTCTTATGCTCATTTTTGGAGGATATTTTACTTTCTTTGCAAAAGACAGATTGCCTACTTACTATGATGAAAATAAGATCAGCTACTATAGCCACGGCATATTTCGAATGAACCTCTGCGGTGTCA
>JBOFIR010000126.1:0-9120 GCA_051650265.1 Cellulosilyticaceae bacterium | reverse complement strand
TACCAACACAAAGAAAGATGTGAGTATCAGAGATCTTCAAATAGGTGCGCAAGTAGAGCTTGTGACTGAGAGCAAAGAGGCAGTCTCTGTGGTTGTTGACAAAGCGCCAAGTAATGTGAGCTACAAAGGCGTGATCGATAGTGTGGGTAAAGGTGCCAAGACGATCGATGTGGTGGTAGAGTATGATCCTGTGACAGGTGAGACAATGACGATCAAACGTATCAATGTCTCAAGTGATGTGAAGATCATGGTAAATGGCAAAGAAGAGACAAGAGATTACCTTGACGAAGGTATGGAAGTTCTTGTTAAATACAAATACGGTGAAGAAGTGAGCCCTATTGAAATCATGGTGCTCAGCAAGTAATCATTGGTAGGCGCCCAAAGTCCTCGTAAGGGGACTTTGGGCGCTTTTTTTGTGAGAATCACACCTCGGAGTGGACTAGATAGTATATATTCTGTTATATTGTTGTTATAAGGCGTCTTATGTAGAACGCTGGATTAGGAGGTTACTTATTATGAGAAAAAACAAACCAATGTATCTGAATACAGGGTCAAGAAGAAAAAATAGAGTGGATAAAAAAAGGCTGACAGGTCTCGTTATTGGTGTGGGGGCACTAGTAGCGGTAGGATTTGCATTTATGCCAAATGCCTATGAAGTCACAGTTAAGGGACAGGTAGTAGGTGCACTAGAGAAGAAAGAATATGTGACAACAGCTGTGGACACAGTGAAGTCTCAACTTGAGCATACATACAATACCAATGTCACACTTGAGGGCATTGATAAAGTGAAGTGGGTCCATGCATCTAAGAAAGAGATGATCACGCCAGAATACTTAGCCAGCTATGTACGTGAGCATGGGGATGTAGAGCTAGAGCTTCGCGCGCTCAAGATCGATGGGAAGCAAGTAGCCATTGTGAAGTCTGACGAGACGGTAGAGGAATTACGTAAGGCGCTTACGGAGGAGTACTATAAGGATGCCAATCTCAAAAGTCAGTTCGTCAAATCAGTGACTACAGAAAAGGTGATGGCAACAGAAGCAGACCTGATAGACTTTGATGACTTGGTCGATCAGTGTACAGATACAACCAAAGAAAAGGTGACATATGTGGTAGAGGCAGGGGATTCTTTATCTAAGATTGCAGGGAAGCTGAAGATCACAGTAGCAAGTCTTATCAGTGCCAATGAAGGAATGACTGAGACCACACCGTTGCAAATCGGTCAAGCGCTTAAGGCGGAAGTGAAAGTGCCACTACTGGGCATAGAACTTCTTGTAGAGGAACAACCAAAAGAGGAAAAACCGGAAGAAGTGAAACAACCTTAACAAAAGAAGGATTTACCTTTTTACTTCCCCCCTAGAATTTGGTATGATAGAATGAGACCTTTTGAGTAAAAGCGAAAACAAAGAGGGGGATAAGATGTATACAGTAGCAATTATTGAAGATGAAAAAGCTATTTCAGATATTATCAAGTACAATTTGGAAAAAGAGGGATATCGTGTCTGCTGCGCCTATGATGGCGAAGAGGGGCTCGCTCTGATCGCGAGTGAAGATCCAGATCTGATCTTACTGGATATCATGATGCCAAAGGTAGATGGCCTTCAGGTGTGTAAGAAAGTAAGACAGACAAAAGATACACCGATCATCATGCTCACTGCCAAGGCAGAGGAGATCGATAAGGTAGTAGGGTTGGAACTTGGTGCGGATGACTATATCACCAAACCATTTGGCATGCGCGAACTCATCGCCAGAGTCAAGGCTAACCTCAGACGTATTGTCCCAGCAGGTGAGCTCAAAGTGGAGGAGAATACAGATCTGATCAAGGAAGGTAACTTGGCACTCGATCTCGTGAAGTATGAGGTGAGTAAAGGGAGTCAGGTGATCGATCTGACTTGTCGTGAGTTTGAACTGCTCAAGTTCCTTGTGACCCAAAAAGGCAAGGTGTTCTCAAGAGAGACGCTCCTTGAAAAAGTATGGGGCTATGAATACTTTGGTGATGTACGTACAGTGGATGTGACTGTGCGAAGACTACGAGAGAAGATAGAAGATGATCCTTCTAAAGCTACATATGTGCTGACTAAACGCGGTGTAGGATACTACTTCAGAGGGTAGCCTATGCGGACGAGTATACACTGGAAAATAGTCGGGATCTACTTATGTGTGGTACTCATCATCATGGTGAGTAGTGGGAGTTTTATTATTTACAATATCGAGAGTAGTCAGTATGAGAAGCTGAGAGGCGATATGATCGAGGCGGCAGATGCGATGGAGACGATCCTTCTTGCCCAAGATGGTTTTGGTAGTGAGGATCTCACTACTATGGATAGCACGCTCCGTAATATCATGGGGCTCAATAAGTATGAGATCCATATCTTAGATGAGCGGGGCTTCAAGATCATTGGTACCAGTTCCAAGTGGGATGGTAGCATCGTGGATTCAGATGTGATAGGGGTGGTGCGCGCAGAGCACCGCCCCTATACACAGGAGTATCATCACTTTGGTAATAGCCAGATCACAGATGATCTTACCAAGAAGGGGATCGAGCATGCCAAGCCGATCTTTGACCCGGTGACCAGTGAGATGAAGTATATTATCTATGTAGTAGCTGACTCTGATGAGATCTATAGCAATATCCTAGAGGTTATGAAGACGATCAGCCTGGGGTCGGTACTTGCTATGATTATGGCAGCACTCTTTAGTGGGGTGTTCTCGCGTATGATCACCGTACCGATCAAGCAGCTTACTAGCAGTTCCAAGCAGCTGGCATCAGGGTCGTTCAACCGGATCCCAATCTACTCTTATGACGAGATTGGACAGCTCACTCAGAGCTTTAACTACATGGCGACGGAGCTGAGCCGTACCATGGGAGACATCTCTAGCGAGAAGAGTAAGCTAGAGAAGATCCTTGAGAATATGGCGGATGGGGTTATGGCCTTCAATAGACAAGGAGTACTCATCCATGCCAACTCAGTGTGTTATGAGATGCTAGGCAATACCAATATGGATCACCGCTTTGACTATATCTATCCTAAGCTTGGCGTAGAGGTTTCCTTTGACCAGCTGATGGCGGGTGAGGTGATCTATGAAGATGGGATCATGATGAATGTAGAAGATAAATTCTTCAACCTACACTTTGCACCCTATACAAATGTACTAGGTGAGAGTGAAGGGCTAGTAGTGGTGATGCAAGATATCACCAATCAGCATAAGCTAGATCAGATGCGTAAGGAGTTCGTAGCCAATGTGTCCCATGAGCTGCGTACACCACTGACTACGGTGAAGAGCTATACAGAGACGTTGCTAGATGGTGCCATTGAGGACAAAGAGATCGCGGTACAGTTTCTTCAAGTAATGGAGAAAGAGGCGGATCGTATGACGACGCTGGTACAGGACCTTCTTGAACTCTCACGTATTGACAACAAGCAGATGCAGCTGGAGATGCGCCCAATCAATCTTGGCACCTTGGTACTAGATACTGTAGAGGCTCAAGAGATCCATGCGCAGAAGAAGGGGCATAAGCTACGTATCGAGATGGATGAACATAAGGATTATACCATATTGGGCGACGGGGCAAGAATCCGTCAGATCCTGCACAACATTGTCTCGAATGCCATAAAATATAGTATTGACCCAGGTCAGATTACAGTAAAGCTCTTTGTGGATGACTATGTGGTGGTACAGGTTCAAGACACAGGGATTGGGATCTCAAAGCCAGATCTAGAGCGTATCTTTGAAAGGTTTTATCGTGTGGATAAGGCCAGATCGCGTAATATGGGTGGTACAGGATTGGGACTCTCTATTGCCAAAGAAATGGTGGAGCTCCATGGTGGTAAGATCACTGTGACGAGTAAGGTAGGCAAAGGGACAACGGTAACCGTTTACTTTAATAGACATCACGAATAAACGTAAAATAAAAGTTATTGCATTGTAATGTAATTGTAACATACTTCATATATACTAATAAGTAATTACATCAATAGTTGGAGGAAAGGAGGAGCATCATGAAACCAGTAAGATTGATCACAGGGATGTGTCTTGCACTAGGTCTGAGTTTGATTTGGGCGACACCGGTATTTGCTACCGATATGAAGACGCCTGTGGTAACCACAAACAAGACCACTGTTACCAAAGAAGCCAAGACAACCGATACTGCAATCAAGTTTGCAGAAGATGAATATATCAGAATTACAGAGCCTACATTAAAGGATGAAGTTAAGACCTTTGCTGAGGTACTCAATATCATGGGGCAAGCAAGAGCAAATACCAAATTAACCATCACGGTTTATTACGAGAAACCGGAAGAGAGGTTAAAGGCAGGAAAGGCCATTAGCAAAACCTATGATCAGGTGGAAGTGGGTGCGACTCAAACTTTCAACCAAAAGATTGAACTAGAGGTCGGAAAAAATCGTATTGTCATCAAATATGAGTATGACAAGAAGACAGGTACAGAAGAGTTCGTGGTGATCAGACAATCAGAGGAAGATAAGAACAAGATGCTTGGCTTCCTTGCAACAAGTCCAGAACCTTTCAAACCTTAAGGCGTAGCTTAGTGATGGTGAAGAGATGTATAGAGAAAAAATGAAAAATACGATATTAGTACTGCTCATTGTAGCATGTATTATACAAACAGCAATGTTGTGGCTTGGCGATTCGTCAGGCCTTAATTTTTTACATAAAAAAGATATGGCAGGGAAGCTAGGGCCTATCTATCCGGAGTCTACATGGATTACGAGAGGAGAGGGTACACTGGCTTATCAGGTAGAGGGTACCACAGAGTACACGAGTAGACAATACGACCGCCTAGTGGAAGCACTCCAAGGTGTGGTCACAGAGATGATCAAACCTAAGGATTTGGTAAAGTTGGGTGAAGTCAACTGGGGTGAACTCCTAGCAGCCAAGGGCATTTGGTATGAGTATGCACTCCCGATTAGTCTTGAGGAAGTAGCAGGCATAAAAGGTGAGCGGTTCAAGGGAATGATGCCTGTTGATACCTTATTTCTTAGACTTGCGGACCTGAGGGGAACTGCAGGGCAGCTCTATCTCATCAATGCAAGTGAAGGGGTAGGTTACCAGGCGGAGCTCAAAGGTGGACTTGGAGATCTGGCCAAGATCATCGAAGCCTACACAGAGAATAAGAGCCGAGAAGCTATTACTTATCAAGCAACGATCACTTCCAATGTGAAGGACTATATCACCAGTAATACATTTGTACCGGTCAAGGTGCCACTAGAGTATGATGTGCTTCAGGTATACAATCCTATTGTGATGGATGATGCCTTTAAGATCAGATGCATCGAAGAGTATGTGGATGGCCTGTTCCAAAATCCACTCATTAAGACAGTGGATGAGCGTTCCGATGGAAGTATTATCCTTTCTGAACAGGCGACAATGATTGTCTATAAACCTAATGGTATGTTAGAATATATTAACCTAGCTACAAACCGTACCGAAGAAAAAATGAGCCGGATAGAAGGTTATAATGTAGCAATGAAGTTTATCACGGAAAGTGACAGTGTGCCAAGTACCATGAAAAAGCATTTTTACCTCAGTGACATTCAAGGCAAAGAAGGTGAGTATACGTACTACTTTGGTCTCAACTATGGTGGCTATCAGGTGAGACTCAGCTATGGGATGCAACAAGCACTTGGGACAGATGCGGTACTACAGATCACGGCAAAAGGTAATCAGATCGTAGGTGGCAAATGGCTTCTTGCGGAGATAGGCAGGCCCGCAGAGTATCAGGGGCAGACTACAGGCGTGCTTCAGGAGGGATATACCGACCCTATTGATCAGATGCTTGAGCAATCTGCAACGACTACATCTGGGACGATTGTCTTTGAGGCACTTGAGTGCGTCTATGTCATGGATAGTATGGATGGCAAGATGCATCTGAAGTGGAGTGTCAGACGAGACGGGCAGTGGCATTTTCCAAGGTGATGGGTGAGTAGATGAGGAGGGAGCAAAAGACGTATGAATTGGGATAAAACTGTCAACATACTGATTGCGCTATTTGTAGTGGTAAATAGCTGCTTAGCAGGGGCAAACTACCAGAAAAATGTGAATAACTACAGACTGTCACAAAGACGGGTGGAAAATGTGGTGAAAGTGTTTGAGGAAGATCAAAATTTGATTGCCTGTGAGCTCCCTAGAAATTTTAGGCCAATGGGAACTTTGTGGACAGAACCAGTAGAGATTGAGGGCGCTAGTAGAGATGCGCTTGTCGATAAAGTGTTTGGGTCGCAGCGTGATCAAGTTGTCATCACCCAGATCGAAAGTCCACTGCCTTATGGTAAGATGCAGAGGGTATATAGGACAGGGGATCGTAGCCTAACTTTTGGCGGCAATACCATCTTTTACAAAGATGAAAGTATTCGGCTAGGCACGGCCAATATCAGCAAAAGTGATGGGGAAAAGCTTGCAAGGGCTTTTCTCAGACAAATAGGACTAGATAAAAAGTACAAAAATGTAAAAAGTGAGTACAGAAGTGAGTCATATGGCGCGTTAATAACATACTATGAAGTATACGAAGGAATACCATTATTTGACAGTTTTGTCGTGCTACAAGTAACGCCCTATGGGGTAGCAGGATTTTATGGACAAAGTGTCAATGTGGTCAAGAGTTCGAGTGAGCCTAGGCCTCTCTATCCTATTGATAAAGTTTTATACGGACTACAAGATGAAACTTTTTTTGAAGGCCCTGTAACCATTGAAAATATTACACTTGGGTATGGTATGGAAAATAGTGAGGGGATGCATATTTTAAAAGAAGAAGCAATCCCTATGTATAAAATCACATGCAAGGGTTTAGATGAGCCTCTATTTGTCAATGCTTATACAAACATGATAGAGAATAGGGGCGTCAACTACTTTTATAAATAAAACTTTTTATTTGGTCAATATGATGCTATAATGTAGGTTGACTGAATGTACAATAGGATAAAGAGGATTTAATCGCCTATAAGATTAAAAAATAATAAATACTAAATTAAGAGGTGTTTAGTTTGAGCAAGCTATGTATACGAGGTGGTAAACGCCTAAATGGAGAAGTTGTTATTAATGGCGCTAAAAATGCTGCTGTAGCTATTTTACCAGCTGCGCTTTTAGTTGATGGAATTTGTGAAATAGAAAATTTACCTCATATCGATGATGTGGGTATACTCATAGATGCTATGAAATCTTTAGGAGCTATTGCAGAGTACACGGGAGAAGAGCATACTGTACGTGTCGATGCAAGTACACTATTTAATACAAGTGCCACAGATGAATGTATCGGAAAAATGAGAGCGTCATACTATCTATTAGGTTCTCTCTTAGGACGTTTTGGCAAAGCATCAGTAGCTATGCCAGGAGGGTGCAACTTTGGTGGTCGTCCAATCGACCAACATATCAAAGGGTTCGAAGCACTCGGCGCAACGATTGAGATCAAAGACAATGTGATCTATGCAAGCGCTGACAAACTTAAGGGAACGCAAATCTACCTTGACGTAGTAAGTGTGGGAGCAACAATCAATATCATGTTAGGTGCTGTTCTTGCAGAAGGGACAACAACGATCGAAAATGCAGCCAAAGAGCCACATATCGTAGATGTTGCCAACTTCCTTAACATGATGGGTGCCAACATCAAAGGTGCGGGTACTGATGTGATCCGTGTCAAAGGTGTGGAGCGCTTAGGTGGTGGACGTTACTCAACGATTCCTGATCAAATCGAAGCAGGGACTTACATGATTGCAGCAGCAATCACAGGTGGTGATGTGACAGTGAAGAACATCATTCCAGAACACATGGAATCTATCTCAATCAAGATGCGTGAGATGGGTGTGGAGATTGAAGAAGGTGATGATTACATTCGTGTAACTGCACCAAATGAGCTCCGTGCAACTAATGTGAAGACATTACCACACCCAGGCTTCCCAACAGACCTTCAACCACAGATGGCAGTACTGCTTGGTGTGGCAAGAGGTCAAAGTACACTGATTGAAGGTGTATTTGAAAATCGCTTCCAATATATGGAACAACTTACCCTTACTGGTGCAAAGATGTACCCTAATGGCAACCGTGCCATCATCGAAGGTGTATCTGAACTCTGCCCAGCTGAGCTTGTTGCCCTTGACCTTCGTGCAGGTGCTGCTATGGTACTTGCGGGTCTTAAAGCAACTGGTGGTGAGACAATTATTAGCAACATCAAGTATATTGATCGTGGCTATGAGAAGATCGAAGAAAAATTATCTGCACTTGGCGCAGATATTCATAGAATCTAAGACAGAAGAGCAGCCTTTACTGAGGCTGCTTTTTTGCGCCCTTCTGAAGGGCCTCTATTGTTCTTAGGGGTTAAAATGTGTTAAAATAAAGACATATTATATACCTAGGAGGAAGCGCGTATGTCACCTAAGTTTTTTGTAGAAAATAGAAGACGTCTCATGGAGACGCTACCAGAGGATAGTATCACAATCTTATTTGCAGGAGAGGCGCCAAAGAAAAGTGCAGACGAGTACTATCCATTTACACCAAATCGCCATTTTTACTATCTGTGCGGGATTGCAGAGGCAGGGGTAAAACTCATGCTTGTGAAGGAAAAAGGGACAGTATCTGAATATCTTTTTATCCAAAAGTCAGATCCAGTACGTGAGAAATGGGTAGGGAAGACAATCAGTGTAGACGAAGCAAAAGCTGTATCAGGGGTGACACAAATCGCTTATTTTGAGGACTTTGAAGCAGCAGTCCATAGACATCTTACATATGGTAGTATCCAGTATCTATGCATGGACTTTGAGCGTGAGGGCTTTGATGCGCCAGAGAGCCGTGAACTTGTATTTGCCAATGCAGCCAAGGTGCGTTATCCTTTTGTGACGAGCCGTAATATCCATGAGGCTATCTCGAGACTGCGTATGGTCAAATCAGAAGAAGAGATTGCACTGCTCAGAGAGGCAATCCAGGTAACAGATCAAGGGATTCAAGAGATGATGAAGCATGCCAAAGAGGGGATGTATGAATATGAACTTGAAGCGCACTTTGACTATGTACTCAAATCACGTGGGATCAAAGACTATGCCTTCAAGACCATTGCGGCATCTGGGGCCAATGCGACAGTACTCCACTATGAGGCTAACAATTCTCAGATCCCAG
>JBOFIR010000125.1:0-11283 GCA_051650265.1 Cellulosilyticaceae bacterium | reverse complement strand
GGGGCAGCTCTTGCAACAACACTTGCACGTGTGGTAGAGATGCTCTTTATTGTAGGTTATGTGTATATCAGTAAGAATAAAATAGCAGCTACACTCAAAGAATTGTATAGCTTTGATTTGGAACTTGTTAAAATTTATTTCAAAACATCATGGTCAGTAATTGCCAATGAATTAGTATTCTCTATTGGTATGACAGCCTTTTCTATGGCCTATGCACGTATTGGGACGAATGCAGTAGCAACTATGCAGATTGCAACGACTCTCAATAATATCTTTACGGTATTACTCATGGGGATGGCAGCAGCTACAGCCATTATGGTAGGTAATCGTATAGGTGCAGACGATGAAGTAGAAGCAAGAAATATTGCACGTAATATAGGGTGGCTGACACCTATGACCAGTGCTGTGTTGGCGCTTGTGATATGGATGGTGGCACCATTGGTACTCAAACCATTTAATGTAGGGCCGGAAACATATGCAGATACATTAATTGTATTACGTTTGATGGCAGTCTTCTTACCAATTCGAGCCTTCAATATGGTTATGATAGTAGGTGTATTTAGAGGTGGTGGGGACACACTGTATTCCATGCTTGTACAAGCGGGTACACTTTGGCTTTATGCCGTGCCACTTGCATTTTTGGGTGCGACAGCACTAGGACTATCAGTGATCAGTGTATACTTCTTGGTATGTACAGAAGAGTGTGTAAAAGTACTCTTTGAATTAAAAAGGTTACGTAGTGGTAAATGGATTCATAATATCATAAAATAGAAAGAATCTATTTGCGAGGGGGTAATGGTTTGGAGAACTATTTGGAAGATGTACTCAAGCGATTTATTCCAAGAGGAACCAAAGTAGAAGTGGACCATTACACGGAAGATAAAGTAGACTTTTTGATAGTGGATATGGATCTTGATGATGAAGCTGAAATCATGATTGTATTTAAGCAACAAGGTGAAGAATATCTGGGGATGCTTAAACGCAAAGGTGGGTTTTGGCGACTCAGAGAGGTTTTGGCGGTAGATGAGGATGAAACAATGCTAAGTGAAATGTTGGAACCCATCGTAGATGATGGGATTACCACCAGCCATGTAGGTGAGACATATAAACTGTATCAGTTGTTTGGAGAAGGTCCGAAAAACTTTATTTGTCTAGAAGGCAAGCGCTCTTATTTTTGTAGGACGAATCCTGCACTGATTAGAGCGAATGAAGCTTTAGAAGTTATAGACTTCAAACAAGCAGATGTGTTTGGGGATGGGACAAAGGCAGATATCTATCTACTAGGAAGTAGGGTATTTGGTGAGATTAATCCTCAGATTCAGAACCTTACACTGCGAGTGGTGAGTTGTCATAGCAAAGAAGAACTTGAGGTGGGGCTTACTGCAAATAGTGGCTATAGTCCAAGACTTATTGTTGAGGATTTTACAGGTGATCTTGCAAAGGACATTATGGTAACGAGTTATACCAATCCAGGAGGGTATATCTTTACTGAGATTTATCACATTCAAGAGGATGAACTAGAGCAAATCTTTTCTACCGAAACATTTAATGAAGTGTATACAGGATTGGTAGAGTATAAAGATAATTACCGTGTGGAAGTATCCACAGAACAACCAGGAAAAGTTTATAGTCTGGATCTTACAATGATGCCGTCTTGGGATTTGGAAAAGCTCTATGATGAAAATCAAAAGCTACGGCAACGGACAGAGGGAACACTCATCGGCACTATATCTGTCAATGTCGTTGATTATGATCACAACGGGATCTATGATCTTGCAGTGGTACAACGTATATTAGGTGAAGACAATTTGCAAAATCTTGGGTTGGTAGAAACTTTTATGAAATGGAATATAGGTTTTGGAGGCTTTGTGCCTTACATGCAATATGTAAGTTTACAAGGGATGCCCAAAGTATAGTAAAAAGACCTTCAGGGGAGTGACTCCTGAAGGCCTTTTTTTGAGGATTTTTTTGGGTAATTTATTTTAAAGGAAACTTGAGTAAAGCTTAGGGATTACTTACCGAAGTAAGCTTTTTTGTAAAGTTCTTGTAACTCAACTACTTTTGGTAAACGAGGATTAGCTGTTGTACATTGATCTTCGAAAGCTTTGTAAGATAAGTCTTCAAGAGATGCAAGGTAAGTTTTTTCATCGATACCCATTTCTTTGATTGTCATAGGAACGTTAAGTTCTTTCATTAAATCTCTAACAGCTTTGATAAGTGATTGAACACCTTCTTCTGGAGTAGAAGCTGGTAATCCTAAAGCTTTAGCGATTTCAGCAAATTTCTCTGGAGCGATAAATTTGTTGTATTTAGGGAATGCAGTGAATTTAGTTGGTGTAGTTGCACCATTGTATTCGATTACGTGTGGTAATAATACTGCATTTGCACGACCGTGAGGAATGTGGAACTCAGCACCTAATTTGTGTGCAAGAGAGTGATTGATTCCAAGGAATGCATTTGTGAACGCCATACCAGCGATACATGATGCGTTGTGCATTTTCTCACGTGCTTCAGGATCTTTTGCACCGTATTTGTATGAGCGAGGTAAGTATTGGAATACAAGTTGGATCGCTTTGAGTGCAAGGGCATCTGTATAGTCAGAAGCTAAGATAGATACATAAGCTTCAATTGCATGTGTTAATACGTCAAGACCAGTATCAGCTGTTACTGCAGCAGGAACAGTCATTACGAAGTCTGGATCAATGATTGCTACGTCTGGTGTTAGCTCGTAATCAGCAAGTGGGTATTTCATGTTTTTGCTTCTATCAGAGATAACAGCAAATGAAGTAACCTCAGAACCTGTACCAGATGTAGTTGGGATTGCTACGAATTTAGATTTGTTGCCCATTTTAGGGAACTTGTAAACACGCTTTCTAATGTCAGCGAATTTTTGTGCCATACCGATGAAGTCTGCTTCTGGGTTTTCGTAGAATAACCACATTGCTTTAGCAGCATCCATTGGAGAACCACCACCAAGAGCGATAACAACGTCTGGTCTGAATGATCTCATTACTTCAGCACCTTTACGTACTGTTTCTAAGTCTGGATCTGGCTCTACATTGCTGAAGATTTCGATAGCAACTTTATTTTGATTTTTGCTTAATTGGTATGTTAATTTATCAACGTAACCGAGTTGTACCATCATTGGATCAGTAACGATTAATGCACGAGTGATTTCAGGCATTTTCGCTAAGTATTGAACTGAACCTGGCTCGAAGTAGATTTTTTCTGGGATTTTGAACCATTGCATATTCACGCGTCTCTTAGCCACCCTTTTCTTATTGATTAAGTTTAATGCAGATACGTTTGATGTAGTAGAGTTACGTCCGTAAGAACCACATCCAAGTGTTAATGATGGTGTATTACTGTTGTAGATATCACCGATCGCACCATGTGTTGATGGAGAGTTAACAATGATACGTCCTGTTTTAAGTCTCTCACCAAATTCTTTGATAACATCATCATTTGTAGAGTGAACTACTGATGAGTGACCAAGACCACCAAGTTCAACCATGATTTCAGCTTTTTTGATACCATCTTCAGCGTCTTTAGCTTTAACTACTGCAAGTACTGGAGAAAGTTTTTCTCTTGAAAGTGGATGCTCAGCGCCAACACCTTCAATTTCACAGCAAAGAACTTTTGTATCTTTTGGAATTGTGATTCCAGCAAGAGCAGCGATTTCGTATGGGTATTTACCTACGATTTCAGCATTAACCATTTGCTTTTCAGGGTTAATTACAACTGGCTCAATCTTTTTAACTTCTTCTTTAGTTGCGAAGTAGCAACCATGTTTTTTCATGAAAGCAACAGCTTTGTCATAGATAGGAGCTTCGATGATTGCAGCTTGCTCTGAAGCACAGATCATACCGTTATCGAATGATTTTGAAAGGATAAGATCTGTTACAGCTTGCTCTAAGTTAGCAGTTTTCTCGATGAAGCAAGGAACGTTACCAGCACCAACACCAAGAGCAGGTTTACCAGCTGAGTAAGCAGCTTTAACCATTCCGCCGCCACCTGTAGCAAGGATTGTAGCAACGCCTGGGTGATTCATAAGAGCAGCTGTTGCCTCAAGTGATGGGAATTCAACCCATTGGATACAGTCTTCAGGAGCACCAGCGTTGATTGCTGCATCTCTTACAATACGAGCAGCTTCAGAAGAACATTTTTGAGCTGATGGGTGGAAACCGAAGATAATTGGGTTTCTTGTTTTCATAGAAATGATTGATTTGAACATTGTTGTTGAAGTTGGGTTTGTAACAGGAGTTACCCCAGCAACTACACCAACTGGCTCTGCAACTTCCATGTAACCTTCATCATCATTATCTTCGATGATCCCTACTGTTTTATCATATTTAATACTGTGAGAGATGTATTCTGTAGCGAAGATGTTTTTTGTTACTTTATCTTCGAAGATTCCTCTTCCAGTTTCGTCTACTGCCATTTTTGCAAGTTTCATTTGAGCTGAAAGACCAGCAAGTGCCATTGCATTAACGATAGCATCTACTTGTTCTTGATTTAACTCCATGAATTTTGTTAAAGCAACTTGTGCTTTTCTTACTAACTCATCTACCATTGCTGTAGCATCTACAACTGGTGCATCTGTTTTTACTTTTTTATTATCTGCCATTTTAAAACTCCTCCTTTATAATTAGGAACATTGTTTATTTTTTTTGATTAAAGATTAAAGTATAAGAGAAAAATATTGAGTAATTTTTAACACACTCGAATTGTTATGTTCTTAACAAAGTGGTGCAAAAAAATTATTGTTATCATAAATTATATTAATTGAAAAGATGTTTTTTTCTGTTGCTTTAACTTCTTTACACTCAGATAATACCATGGGCTGGTAGCCTGTGTCAATTATTTGTGTTAAAAAAATAACGATAGAAATTTTTATGGTAACTTTTAGGATATTAAAATAATGGGTGTAAGGCCTTGATATTGTTAAAAAACATTCAAAGTCAATAAGAGTAGATAAAACAAAAAGTAAAAATATTATAATTTTATATATAAAATTAAGAAAAATAAAGAGGAGATAGTGAAATGTGACTAAAGTTTATAGTAATGTATTAATGTAGCGTATAGATCGGATTATTATGGATGTGAATTGATTTGATACATTATAAGGAAGGGGGAGATGATAGGGTAAAAAAATAACCTAGATTTCGGGGGATGAAATCTAGGTTGAGGGGGGATTTAGCGATGTACCTCACACTTGGTACAATAATAGTATTGGCCGATAGACTTTATAATATACACAACAAGTGAAAAAAATTTGCACCTTGTAATTTCATCTTCAATATCATATAATATAACCAAAACTTTATAGTATAATGTAGGCTAAGATGAAAGAAAAGCTTTAGCAGTTCCTTTTCAGAGAGTTAGTGGGTGGTGTGAACTAACAGGTAGACTAAGGTGGTCCGCTTTCGGAGTCTCTGGTGATGAATCAGGAGGGGATTGCCCTTTATAGCAATGAGAGATTTGTTAAGCGTGTTTTGTGCTGACAGATGAAAAAAGGTGGCACCACGAGTATATGATCGTCCTTTTATCCTTATGGATAAAAGGACGTTTTTTATTGCCTATATTTTACTTAAACAAATTTAATAGAAGAGGTGAAAGAGATGTTAGATATCAAAAGATTACGTGACGATTTAGAAGGTGTAAAAGCAGGATTAGGAAAAAGAAGTGGGGAGTATGACTTAGATGGATTTGAAACATTAGACCAAAAACGTAGAAGTTTACTTGCAGAAGTAGAAGCGCTCAAGAACCAACAAAACACTGTATCAAAACAAGTACCTGTCATGAAAAAAGAAGGTAAAGATGTAACAGCTGTATTTGCTGAGATGAAAGAGTTATCAGATAAGATTAAAGGGTATGATGCTGAAATTAGAGAACTTGATGAGCAACTTGAAAACTTCCTTTTAACACTTCCGAATATTCCAAATGAGAAAGTTGTAATTGGCGCAAGTGATGCAGATAACGTAGAGTTAAGAAAAGTTGGGGATGTACCAAGCTTTGATTTTGAAGTAAAAGCACACTGGGATCTTGGAGAAGGTTTAGATATCCTAGATTTTGAAAAAGCTGCAAAAGTAACAGGATCAAGATTTGTATTCTACAAAGGTTTAGGAGCTAGACTTGAACGTGCACTTATGAACTTTATGTTAGATATGCATGTAGACAAACATGGTTATACAGAAGTATTTCCTCCAATGATGGTTAATAGAAGAAGTATGATCGGTACAGGACAACTTCCAAAATTTGAAGAAGATGCATTCAAAGTAATGAATACAGATTACTTCTTAGTACCAACAGCAGAAGTTCCTGTAACAAATATGTACAGAGACCAAATCTTAACAGGTGATGAACTTACAATTAGACACTGTGCATACACAGCTTGTTTCCGTGCAGAGGCTGGTTCAGCTGGTAGAGATACAAGAGGTATTATTCGTCAACATCAATTCAATAAAGTTGAATTAGTTAAGTTCGCAAAACCAGAGGATTCATACGCAGAACTTGAAAAACTTACAAACGATGCAGAGGATGTATTATCAACATTAGGCTTACCATACCGTGTTGTAAGACTTTGTACTGGAGATTTAGGATTTAGTTCAGCAATGACATATGATATTGAAGTTTGGATGCCAAGCTACGGTAGATATGTAGAGATTTCAAGCTGTTCTAACTTTGAAGACTTCCAAGCAAGAAGAGCAAACATCAAATTCAAAAATGACATCAAAGATAAAGCACAATTTGTACACACACTTAATGGTAGTGGTGTTGCATTAGGACGTACAACAGCTGCAATTCTTGAGAATTATCAACAAGCTGATGGATCAATCATCATTCCAGAAGCACTTCGTCCATACATGGGTGGCATTGAGAGAATTTCAAAATAAAAGAATACAAAAAATAACCAGTTCATATGAACTGGTTATTTTTTTGACATATTAGTAAATATAAATGGCGGCATAACATTTAATGTACGCTGATATTTATATAAAATACATAAGGTTTGTTCTAAAGTCAGTGCATCAGCTTGGTTCAGTGCTGCTACACCTAGTGCATCAGTAATTGAAATGCGATTTGTTGGCAGAAGTTGCTGAGTTACTTCATCTAGAAGGAATCTAGCTCTTTTTCCTGAGATAGGTTCATTAACCTTATATGGGCCGATCGCAGAAGTTTGTGAAAGATCCCAAGGAAGTTCATAATCCCACGGAAGTACTTTCCTTAAGAGGTGTATGAAAGTACGCTCTGATAGAGGAGCTTGGAAGTTGTCAATGGAAGGTGCAATCCATCCGCTGGCTAATGCCGCATCAATATAAGGTTTACTCCAAGATGAATAGGAAAGGTTTTGGAGAGCATAACCTGTTGTTTCATCACCTGATACTTTGAAGTTTTCACTTCCATATCTAAAAAGTTCATTCATATCTTTGAAACGTGAGGGGTCTCCGCCTTTCATAACAACACCGATGAGTGTGATATCATCATAAACTGCTTTTGCAACCAACGTACGACCAGCAGGTGTATGATACCCTGTTTTAGCAGCAACGACATGGCTATTATAGTAAGGCGATGTAGGATGTAGAAGCGCAGCGGTGTGTTTGAGTGGTAGTGTTACCTGACGATTGTTTACTAAAAAGTCATAGCGACTAGCGCCTGCGGCAGCGATTACTTCGTCGTTGGCAAAGGCGGCACGCGTAATAAGTGCCATATCATAAGGGGTTGTATAGTGATCTGGATCATGATAACCATGAGGATTCACAAAGTGAGTATTTCTTGTACCTAAAAGACGTGCTTTTTCATTCATTTTTTTTGCGAAGGCATCGATATTTCCGGCGTTTGCAATAGCCATATCATAGGAAATATAGTTATCAGATCCCATGAGAATCCCATGGAGTCCTGCATCTTCTTCATAGGTATCACCACGTAGGAGACCGATATGACTACTATCTGAAGGTACATTTTGGATACTTTCAGGTGATTTGGTGATGACTGTATCTAAATTATTTTCTTCTGCTAAGATGAGACAAGTCAGAACCTTGGTAGTGCTTGCTGGATAGAATAGTGCATTCATATTTTTGGCATAGAGTATCGTTCCGGTCTTTGCATCCATAAGCACAGCACCTTCGGCTGTAATTTCAGGAAGTGGTGATGCAAAGGTGAAGCTATACGTAAAGAGACAGATAAATAATATAGAAAGATAGTGTTTGAGCTTTCTCATGAATCCTGCTGAGACATTTCTTCAGAATCCGTACGACGACAAGGGAAAAGGGTCTCTATAATGCCAATAGCCTCTTCACTTACTACCTCATACTCAATTTCCAAGCCGTTGCGAATACCTTTTATAATACCAGCGGATTTTAGTTTAGCAAGGTGTTGAGAAATAGTTGATTGTGGCATTTCCATACAATGTTGAATATTAGTTACATTGCATTTGCCTTTGAAATACAGGTTAGCTGTAATGCAAAGTCTAGCGGGATGCGCCAATGCTTTTAGAATGTCTGCTTTAGCTTCTAATGAAAGGGTTTGCATACAATAAACCTCCTTTAGGATATATATATTATAATATAACAATATTTGTGATATAAATCTAGGTTAAATATTGACTATTTTAAGGGATTTAATACGTGGAAATTGATTTTGATTAGCACAAAAAAATAAAGGAAGCAAAAATGAATATAAAAGTTAAAATAGACCATACTTTAAAGGAAAGCTAAGCATCATGAAAGGAGTGTACAGTTTATGTACGAATCATTAGAGAGTTTTCCTTTAAGAAAGATCAACTTCGTGAAGACTAGAACGACTATACTTAAGGCTGTGAGCCACTTACTTAAAGAAAAAGATTTTGGATCTATTACTGTAGATGAAATCTGTCAGAGAGCACAGATTTCGAGGGGAACCTTTTTTAACTATTTCTCTACCAAAGAGCATGTGTTTCACTATTTCTTGCGTATATTTACTATTCGTATTTCATTACGTGTAAAACAATGGGATACATCGTTATCATTGAAAGATAAAATGAGGCAAATATATGATTGGTTTAATGAGGAGGCTCAGTATTCAAGGTTTGTAGATAGTTATATCAACTTTTTGTTGAATGTAGGTGAGGAGAATAACGAGATGAAGCTTACCGATGCTGAATTCGTTTATTTCTTCCACGGAATAGGTGAAGATCAACACACTTATTATAACCAGCTGACACTCCACAAGATCTTTGAGTCTATCTGTCAGGAAGCTAAGAGTAGTGGTGAGATTACCAATGATAAGCCAGCAAGTGAACTTGCTCATATGATGATTGGTATATTGGTAGCAAGTTATGTGACAGACCATATGGATCCAAGTATCAAACACCTTCCTATTTTTGAACAAATATGGTGAGACTTTTAGGCTAGATAGCAATGCTATCTAGCCTTTTTGTATATCAACTATATCAACTTTATGGTTTATGTGAGGCCTGTGGATTGCTTTTGAAGAGGCTTTTCATTAGTATGAAGAAGATAAAATAAGAAAAGAGGTGAATATGTTGAAAAATATGCAACAGAACTATAGGCTAACGACAGTTTCATGTTTTGTAGGGATATTTGTTCAAGCGATTATTACCAATTTGACAGCGATTCTTTTTATTCCACTTATGGAGCTTTATGGACTTAACTATATACATCTAGGAATTTTAGTAGCAGTTAATTTTTCAGCCCAAGTAGCATCAGACATTATTTTTAGTGGGGTGATTGATAAAGTAGGATACAAAAAGCTTGTAATGCCTGCTACAGTATTTGCCTTTGCAGGATTATTACTCTTTGGGGCAGCGCCTTATCTTTTTGAAAATGTTTTTGTGGGGATATTGCTTGCAACTATTGTGTTTGCAGCATCGAGTGGGCTTCTAGAGATTTTATTAAGTCCAATTATCAATGCGATCCCAGGGAATGATAAAGGACCAGCTATGAGCTTGATGCATTCTTTCTATGCATGGGGTCAAGTGGTAACTATTATTGTAACGACACTACTTCTTCTTGTATTAGGGAGAACAAAATGGCAACTGATTCTTGTGATGTGGGCGGTTGTACCTGTTATTAACTTTTTCATGTTCCTAAGGGCACCCTTTCCGCCTACGATTGCCGAAGAGCATCGTCAAAATATGAAGGATTTGATCCTACATCCGTTTTATCTCTTTGCATTAGCAGCGATATTCTTTGGAGCAGGCACAGAGGTAGTGATGAATCAATGGTCATCTGCGTTTATGGAAAAGGCACTTTCTTTACCTAAAGTAGCAGGAGATTTGCTAGGGATGTGTGGCTTTGCAGTAATGCTGGGTGTAGGGCGTACGGTCTATGGCGTGTATGGGCAAAAATTAAATGTCAATAAATTATTAATAGGGGGATCACTTGCAGGTATAGCGTGTTACATAGTTGTCGCATTATCTCCTATCAATGGCATTAATTTACTCGCATGTGCGTTATGTGGTTTGGCAGCAAGTTTGCTATGGCCAGGTACACTGATTATTACGGCAGATCGATTTGCTATGGCGGGGGCATGGCTTTTTGCAATACTGGCAGCAGCGGGTGATGTTGGCGCAGCATTTGGTCCATGGCTGACAGGGGAAGTGGTCAATAGCATGCTTGTCACACAGCCGGAGCAGATTGCAATTCGTCTAGGGATCTTAGCTTCGGTTATTTTTCCAATTGGAGCAGTGGCGTGTCATATTGTTTTAGCGCGTATGGGAAGAAAGCAAGAAAACTAAAGGTGTGCAGTGATGCACATCTTTTTTTGTATCAAAAGAGGTTATATAACTATATATATTAAAATTAAAATATATAGTTATATAAAATTTTAATTACTTTAGGGAGGCTATGATGGCGATACAATACAAAATCGTACATGAAGCAACGAAGTGGGATCATAGAATAGGGATTGAGGCAATTGAAGCGATACAAGAAAGGGTATTTACAACAGGGAAGAGAGACTGGGTAGGGATGATTCAAGATGATGATCAGGCTTATAGGCCAGATCTCTTGTTGGTACAAGAATATATGACAGTAGCGGCGCAGCATATTGAGGGTATATGGATTGAAATTAATATTCCAAAAAATAACAATATAGGGCGTTATGAAGGTGCGGTGGGAATTACTTGTCAGGAGATGTTCCAAGATGAGATAGAATTAGGGGTGATACTATTTGCTATTGATGTCAAAGAAAAAATAGGCAGTGACTCAGATCAAATAAAAGCATTATTTGGACTGATCTTTAACACGGTAGTGATAAAGGATCCACCACAGTTTTATCATA
>JBOFIR010000124.1:0-17885 GCA_051650265.1 Cellulosilyticaceae bacterium | reverse complement strand
CTCATCACTTACAGCCTGTACTGCCGCCACTGTCGCTTGCCACTTTTCTCCGGTAATAGAGCCTGCATGATCGGATATGGCAAGGAAATCCCCTTTGCCACTCTTCTTCCCCCACTCCAATCCTTCAAGTGGTGTGCCTCTTCCATCCGAAAATCCTGTATGGGTGTGAAGATCCCCATAGTAATGCTTGTATACTTTTTCTACCTGACTCATCTGATTTCCCCCATTTTCCTTGATTAACAAAATAATAGATTGGATCTACTTTCTTAACATTAGAATTTACCAGTATATTATAAACAATTATATAGATAGAAGCTATTGCTTCATACAAAAAAGCCTCCACAAATTTGTGGAGGCTGCTATAATCTTAAGCTGTCTTACGAATATATTTGATAGCAGGATACATTGCTTTGACAAATACCACACTGACAATAGCAACAAGTGTCCCTTTGAGTAGGTTAAATGGTGTGATTGATAAGAGTACAAAAGTAAACTTATCATTGATTGCAGGAATGATTTGGTGTCCCATATCGATGATTGTTTCCATAGGCATAAATACTGCTGCATAAAGTGGTAGGGTAATAAAATAATTCACAACCGCCCCAACAACTGCAATTCCAGCAATCCCCCATACGATCCCTTTGATCGTTGTCTTAAGGTCTGTTCCTTTTTTAGCATACCACATCAGCGGTAAGATATAACCAATAGAAATAAGCATATTGGCAAGTTCACCCACGCCCCCTGTACTACTTCCAAAGATCATGAGTTTGAGAAGATTCTTGATGATGACAATCACAAGTCCCGCCATCGGACTAATCGTCATAATCCCAATAATGGCTGGCATCTCACTAAAGTCAATCTCCAAGAAACTTGGGAAAAGTGCTGGCAACTTAATCGCCGCAAATTGCATCAATAATACCGCAATGGTACTAAGGAGTGCAATCTTAATCATGTTTTGAGTCGTTAATAACTTTTTTTCTTTTTGCATCGCTAATCGCTCCTTTAGGATCATTAATGATGGCAATAAAAAAGCAACCCAAATAATTCTTTAGGGTTGCTGGTATCTACGTAGCAAACAAAAGCGAGCTCAGATCTCACAGTTGTCAAATGCATAAGTTGATGCTCACAACTCTTCTACCATCCAGACTGTACTGTCGGTCTTGGAATTACACCAAGTCAGTGCTAGCTCTCTTATGAGAAATCTAGCAGTCGCGGACTATCACCGCCGGTCGGGAATTTCACCCTGCCCTGAAGAATTGAATCACTTCTTTATTCCATTTTCAGTTTGATTATAAAACTACTAGTGCAAAATTGCAAGAGTGTTTATGCATTTTCTCGCATAGACAAACTAATTTTTTTCTTGTGGACATCCACACCAATGACTGTCACATCCACGATATCACCCACTTTGACTACCTCTAATGGATGTTTGATATAACGGTCACACATCTTTGAAAGATGGACTAAGCCGTCTTGATGCACACCGATATCTACGAAGGCACCAAAGTCCACGATATTACGCACTGTGCCTTTGAGTTTCATCCCTTCTTTGAGGTCTTCAATCTCAAGTACTTCACTATGAAGAATTGGCTTTGGCATATCTTCACGTGGGTCACGCCCTGGCTTTTCAAGTTCTTTGATAATATCTTGAAGCGTTGGCACTCCGACTTCAAGCTCCGCTGCTAGCTTGTCAATATCCCCAATCTTTTGACTCACACCCTGGAAGTTGCGCTCAGTCTTAATCGCTTTTTTGTCGTAACCAAGGTTTTCTAAAAGCTTCTTAGTGATGTCGTATGACTCAGGGTGAACACCCGTTGCATCGAGGAAATTATCCCCTTCTGTAATACGAAGGAACCCTGCGCACTGCTCAAATACTTTGGGTCCTAAGCCCTTTACTTTCTTGATTTGTGTACGGCTTGTGAAGCCGCCATTTTCTTCTCTAAAAGCTACAATATTTTGTGATACCGTCTTCTTAATTCCCGCTACATATTGGAGCAGTGAAGAAGACGCCGTGTTAATATCTACACCCACCTGGTTTACCGCATTTTCTACCACACCACCTAGACTTTCTTCAAGTCGCTTTTGGTTCATATCATGCTGGTATTGTCCGACACCGATAGACTTTGGATCGATCTTTACAAGCTCAGCAAGTGGGTCTTGAAGACGTCTTGCAATGGATACTGCACTACGCACCCCTACGTCATCATTTGGAAACTCTTCTGTAGCAAGTTTTGAAGCCGAATACACAGATGCCCCTGCTTCATTAACGATTACATAATGCACTGTCTTATCAATCTCTCTGAGTGTCTCTGCCACGAACTTCTCCGTCTCACGAGACGCTGTACCATTTCCGATAGCAAGTAAATCAATGTCATATTTAGCAATGAGGCTTTTGAGCACTTTTTTCGCCTCTTCTACTTTACTTTGTGGCGGTGTTGGATAGATCACTGTATTATCGAGTTTCTTCCCTGTCGCATCCACAACCGCAATCTTACAGCCTGTACGGAACGCTGGGTCTACACCCATTACATTGTGCCCTTTGATTGGCGCGCCCATCAGTAGCTGGAATAAGTTCTTCTTGAACACATCAAGTGCCCCATCTTCAGCGGTCTCACCAAGAGTATTTCGAAGATCTCTCTCGATAGCTGGTGCTATCAGGCGCTTGTAGCTATCTTCTATTGTCTCCTCTAAGATAACACTTACGTTTGAGTTTCCTTTGATAATCTGAGACTGCAGGTAAATAAAGATACGCTCAAGCGGCGCCTCGATCTTAACCGTAATGATCTTCTCTTTTTCACCACGATTAACCGCTAGTATACGGTGCCCTACGATGGCACTCATCTTCTCATTGTAGTCATAGTACATCTCGAAGACACCCTTCTCATCTGCCGCCTTATCTTTGACTTTTGTCACAAGCATCCCTTGCTCAAAAGTGAGTTTACGGATATACCCTCTAAAAGCTGCATCATCTGCAATACGCTCAGCGAGAATATCTTTTGCCCCTGCAATGGCATCTGCTACTGTCGCAACGCCCTGCTCTTCACTGATATACTTGGCTGCTTCACCATCCACATCACCTACTTGCTGTGCCCAGATCACATCTGCTAGTGGCTCTAGCCCTTTTTCCTTTGCGATGGTCGCACGGGTACGCTTCTTGACTTTGTATGGCATGTATAAGTCTTCTACCTCTGTCGCTGTTGTTGCCGCTTCAATTTGCTTTTGAAGCACTTCTGTCAGTTTGCCCTGCTCTTCGATCAGTCTTACAACCTGTTCTTTTCGCGCTTGTAGATTCTGAAGATAGACAAGGCGCTCATAAAAGTTACGGAGCACCTCATCACTGAGCCCTCCTGTTAATTCCTTACGATAACGTGCAATAAACGGTATTGTTTTCCCCTCTTCGATTAATGCCATCGTATTTTCTACTTGGCTCTTCTTCAGGCCAAGTTCCTCTTGAAGTATTTTTGTAATATCCATTTTTCAAACTCCTTGTAAACATTTTCTCTTTTATCTATTGTACCATGATTCCTTGTACTCGCAAGTCTTGGCCCCGCAATAAATGTCACACACCCTGTGACAGGAGGGATCAAAGCTTACAAAACAAGCACGGGTACATAATATCTTACCATACTCCAAATTCAGTACTCTTGCAAATACATCCGCCGCTGATTCTTCATGTGGCCAAGGGCCAAAAAAGGTGATCGTCTCAGGCAAGATGAGTATTGTCAAATTGAAAGTTACTGCAATCAGCTTCTCTGGGGGCAAGATGGTGCCTGCAAAAAGCCTATTGCTACTCAGCCCTTGGCAAAATAAGGTAGCTACTTGCCTCACATTCTTCTTTGGAATACATACCCACTCCAGTTCACATCTCTCATAGAATACTTTTGTCACGATCACTGTATTCCCAATTTGGTACTCCCTAGGAATAATCGCTCGGAGATTTTCCGCACGTGCTTGCCCACTCACATGAATAGGAATCTCTTGCAGTTCATGACAGACACAGACCACTTCTTGGACACATACATTAGGATCTTGCCCTATAGTGCAAAACAACATATCTCGGATCATTTCGGCAGAATCATACATTCTTTGCATTGTTTTTCCTCGATTCCTAAAAAAGTTTTTCCTACTAAAAGTATATCCGAGACCCCCTTGTTTGGTGTCTATTGCATTTGCATTCCTTATTTATCAAACATTGTACTTTTGTTTAAAAATTATTATCTCATAGTCATTTTCCACAATATATATTAGAACAATTATATTTTTTTATACACCACTAATGGTTTGTAATATATTGAATATTTCTATGGGCTATTGTAATATAATGATAATGACATAGGAATTCTCTTATGTTAATTACATATTCGGGGTGAAAACAATGAAAAAGAAATTTTTAGCCGTAGCAATTGCATCTGTCCTTGCAATGAGTTCTTTAGTTGGTTGTGGTGGCAATACTGCAAAGGCCGACCTCAATGTAGGTATGGTAACAGACTCAGGAACAATCGACGACAAGTCATTCAATCAAGGGACTTGGGAAGGCATCAAGCAAGCTGAAAAAGATCTAGGTGTATCGACTAACTACCTCAAACCAGCTCTTACAACAGAAGCGGACTACCTTAAAGAAATCGCTAACCTTTATGACACAGACTTCAAATTCATCGTAACTCCAGGTTACAAATTTGAATCTGCAATCTTCCAGGCACAAGATAAATACCAAGATGCTAAATTCGTACTCATCGATGGTTCTCCAAACAACGGTAAAGCTTTCGATGATCCAGAATTCCAAGCTAAAGTAGGTCCAAATACAGTATCAATCTTCTACGCTGAGCACGAAGCTGGCTTCCTTGCTGGAATCGCTGCTTCCCTTGAGCAAAAAGAAGGTGAAATGGGCTTCATCGGTGGTATGGAAATTCCTCCAGTACAAAAATTCAACTGGGGCTTCCAACAAGGTGTAAAATATGCTAACGACAACCTTGGCACAACTATCGAAATGAAACCAGAAAATATCGTATACCAAGGTACATTTGATAATGCACCAGCTGGAAAACAGCTTGCTGCTTCTATGTACGATAAAGGTGTAAAAACAATCTTCTGCGCTGCCGGTGGTGTTGGTGCAGGTGCCATCACTGAAGCTAAAGAACGCGCTACAGCTGGCAAAGAAGCTTGGATCGTTGGTGTAGACGTAGACCAATATGCAGAAGGGATCTATGAAGGTGAAAAATCTGTTATCCGTACATCTGCTGTTAAGAAAATCGCTACATCTGCTTTTGATATGATTCAAGCAGAGCTTAAAGGTGAATTCCCAGGTGGCCAAACATTGATGTTTGATAGCAAAAATGATGGTGTTGGGATCCCTGCTGAGAATCCAAACTTAAGCGAAGCTACTGTAAAAACAGTCAATGATGTGGCTGCAAAAATCAAAGCTGGCGAAATCAAAGTTGCTGGTGAAAATGATGGTAGCCTTGCAAAATAAGGTGACATAAAAAAAGACGGTTCGCCGTCTTTTTTTATGCAAAGGAATCTATCAAATTCCCGCTAAATCCTTAACGATTATATATTAATTACCTAGATTATGGTAAAATGAAGTATCACTTTTTATAAGGAGGAACACTATGGAATACATTGTTGAAATGCTCGGTATTCGTAAAGAATTCCCAGGCATCATTGCCAACGATGATGTGACTTTGCAGCTTGCAAAAGGCGAAGTGCACGCCCTACTCGGCGAAAATGGTGCCGGTAAATCAACACTTATGGGAATGCTCTTCGGTATGTATCTCCCAGATCGTGGGTGTATCAAAGTGAACGGCAATGAGGCTAAAATCTCTAACCCAAACATTGCCAATGATCTTGGTATTGGAATGGTTCACCAACACTTCAAACTCGTACATAACTTCACGACCACAGAAAATATCGTCCTTGGTCTTGAACCAAAGAAAGGGACCAGTATTGATATTCACAGTGCAGCAAAGCGTGTAGCTGAGCTCTCTGAAAAATATGGATTAAGTATTGACCCTTACGCTAAGATCGAAGATATCTCTGTCGGGATGCAACAGCGTGTAGAGATCATGAAAATGCTCTACCGTAATGCAGAGATTCTCATCTTTGATGAACCAACTGCCGTGCTGACACCTCAGGAGATTGATGACCTCATTGCCATCATGCGTAACCTGATCAAAGAGGGCAAATCAATCATCCTCATCACACACAAACTCAAAGAAATTAAAGCAGTTGCTAATCGCTGTACAGTTATTAGACGCGGTAAATGCATCGGTACAGTAGACGTTCAATCGACTTCAGAGGCGGAAATGGCAAAAATGATGGTTGGACGTCCCGTATCCTTTACAGTAAACAAAACACCAAGCACCCCTGGCAAAGTGATTTTAAATGTCGCTAATCTTTCTGTCAAAAACAATAAAAAAGTACTTGGTCTTAAAAATTTCTCACTTGAGGTAAAAGCTGGCGAAATCATGGGCATTGCTGGTGTTGAAGGCAATGGTCAAAACGAACTTGTAGAAGCAATCACAGGTCTTCGCAAATCCGAAAGTGGTACCATTACCCTCAATGAGGAAAATATTACAACCCTGCCTATTCGGGGCCGTATTCGCAAAGGGATTGCACATATTCCTGAAGACCGCCACAAACGTGGTCTTGTATTAGATTACACCATTGAGGATAATATGATCCTCGAGATCTACAATCAAAAACCATTTGCAAAGCGTGGTCTTCTAAACCGTGAGGCAATCCACGCTTACTCAGAGAAGATCATCAAAGCTTTTGATGTCCGTTCTGGTGAAGGTGGCAAGTCTATCGCACGCTCACTCTCTGGCGGTAACCAACAAAAAGCCATCGTTGGTCGTGAGATGGAGCTCAATCCAGAACTCCTCATCGCTGTGCAGCCAACAAGAGGCCTGGATGTAGGTTCTATTGAGTACATCCACAAACGTCTTGTAGCGCACCGTGACAAAGGCAAAGCAGTCTTACTTGTCTCACTTGAACTCGATGAAATTCTCAATGTCTCAGACCGCATCGCTGTTGTAAACAATGGTGAACTCATCGGTGTTGTCGATGCTACACAAACAGATGAAAATGAAATCGGTCTTATGATGGCTGGTATTAAAGGAGGCACGCAACATGAATAAGCCTAAAAACATTTCTCCAAAGCTTAAAAAATTTGGGATTAGCCTCATTCCAGTAGGACTTGGCCTTATTGCAGGAACAATCCTCATGCTCCTAACAGGACACAATCCATTCGCAGGCTTCATGTACCTTGTACAAGGTGGTCTTAAGAATATGGAGCGTGTAGGTAATACCATTGCAACGGCGACACCGCTGATCCTGACAGGTCTTTCCGTTGCCTTTGCCTTCCGTACTGGCCTCTTCAATATCGGTGTTGCTGGTCAAATGCTCTTTGGTGGTTTCTGTGCAACAGCTGTTGGTTTAACTATGAACCTTCCTAGTTATGCCCTTGTACCACTGATGATCGTTGTAGGTATGTTAGGCGGCGCACTTTTTGCATTCATCCCAGGACTTCTCAAAGCAAAGTTCAATGTTCACGAGGTTGTATCAACAATCATGATGAACTGGATTGCGTATTGGATTATCTTTTATACAGTGCCTGCTTATTTTAAAGGTAATATGGAAACAGAGTCTAGACTCCTTTCAGATAGTGCAACACTCCGTGCTGACTGGATTTCAAACCTATTCAACGGTTCTTATATTAATCTTGGGATTTTTGTTGCCCTCATCGCTGTTGCTGTGATTGCCTTCATTCTCAACCGCACAACATTTGGTTATGAACTTAAGTCAGTAGGCTTTAATCGCCACGCTGCTGAGTATGCAGGAATCTCTGTTAACAAAAACATTATTCTCTCTATGATGATCTCAGGTGCACTTGCTGGTCTTGCTGGTATGGTACAATACGCAGGAAATGCCAACTGTATCCAAATCGGTATTCTCCCCTCTCAAGGAATGGATGGGATCGCTGTAGCACTTCTTGGTGCGAATACACCAATCGGTACACTTCTTTCTGCACTCTTCTTCGGTCTCCTTTATTCTGGTAGAGGTTTCATGAGTGCAGCAACTAAGATTCCACCAGAGATCGCAGATACAATCATTGCAACAATCATCTACTTTGCCGCAACAAGCGTCTTAGTAGAACGTGTCTTAAACAAACGTCGCCTCCAAAAAGCTGCTCAGCTTGAGGCTACTCAAAAACAGACTCAAAAAGAACAGGAGGAAGTGAAACTATGATCGATATCATCTTTCAAATCTTTCCTTATGCAATAGCCTTTACCATCCCGCTTCTGATCACTGCACTTGGTGCACTCTACTCAGAACGTAGTGGTGTGGTTAATATCGGTCTTGATGGACTGATGATTGTAGGGGCTTTCTCAAGTGCACTAACCATCAATGCACTTCAAGGTGTTGCACCAAATGCAACATGGGTGATCTGGCTTGGCTTATTCGTTGCAACACTCATCGGGGCTCTTTTCTCACTGCTTCATGCCTTTGCAAGTATCAATCTTCAGGCCAATCAGGTTATTAGTGGGACTGCGATCAACATGATGGCAGGTGCACTTACAATCTTCCTCGCACGTAATATTACAGGTAGTGGTAACATCCGTGTCAATGGTTTTATCAAAAGAGACGTGCCTATGCTTAGTGAAATCCCAGTACTGGGTCCACTCTTCTTCCAAAACACTTATGTGACAACACTCCTTGTCCTTGTGATTTTGCTTGTAGCGACTTATGTCTTATACAAAACACCATTCGGTCTACGCCTAAGAGCATGTGGTGAAAACCCTCATGCTGCTGATGCTGCTGGTGTCAATGTTGCCCGTATGCGCTACATTGGTGTACTCGTATCAGGTGCTTTCTCTGGTCTTGGTGGTGCCATCTACCTTGTCACATTTACTAATGAGTTCAATGGGACTGTAAGTGGGTTTGGCTTCCTTGCCTTAGCTGCACTCATCTTTGGTCAATGGAAGCCTCTTGGGATCCTCGGTGCAACATTATTCTTCGGACTTGCAAGTACGATCTCTAATGTTTCCCAGGTAATACCTCAACTAGCAACGATTCCACCGGTATTTCTTAAGATCTTCCCATATGTGATGACACTCATCGCACTTGTTGTCTTTTCTAAGACTTCACAGGCACCAAAAGCTTCAGGTGAACCTTTTGATGCTGCAAAACGTTAAATAAACACAAAAAACGGACTTCCTTTTGGAAGTCCATTTTATTTATCTTATTTCTAGGATTTAGAATGTTGTTTCACACCAAGTTGCTCCAGTGAGCCACTCTTTAACAAACCCTTCTGCCATATCTGGGTGGATTGTTTCTTCATGTGAAATCGTGATATTAGACATTGCAATAGCAAACTTAACAGTTTCTTGTACTGTGAGTCCATGGGTATACCCATAGCCAAGTCCTGCAACGAATGCATCTCCTGCTCCCGTTACATTAACAACCTCTACGTCTTTTGCTTTGATAATCCCTGCACCACCTGTATTGTGGTAGTAGATACCATCTGCATCTAAGCTAATAAAGATCTCAGAGATCCCAAGCGCTCTAAAGTAGTGACCTGCTCTGTGAATCGCCTCTTGTGAATCCAGTGGGAAACCACACAGAATCTCTGCTTCATAGCGATTTGGTTTGATCGTATGGAAATGCTGGATAAAAGGTTTCATATTCTGCGCCTTAGCTGCAGATACTGGATCTAGTACAAAGCGTGTCTCATGACCATATTCTTTAACCATGTATTCAAGTAGTTCTGGTTCATCTGCACCTACAAATACATACTCTGCATTTTTGATAATCTCTGCCTTACTATCCACAAACTCACGTGTCAGATGCCCGGTAATGTTAATATCTACAACAGCAGAAACCATTTCCCCATGTTCATCTAGAATTGCAATATATGTAGGGGTAGACATACCTGGTACAACGAGTGATTCTGTCATATCTAAATGCATACGCTCTGCATCTTCTAATAAACATTTTCCTTTATCATCGTCACCTAATACAGATATAAATTTTGTATTGATCGCTACTCGCGCCATATTTTCCGCAATATTACGGCACACACCGCCATAAGACATTTTTACGCGTCCTGGGTTGGAATCTTTAGAACGATAGTTGTCATTTGTAAAACCAAATATATCACAAATCGAAATCCCAAACACTAGAACATAGGGTTGTTTATTTTCTGTCATGTTGTCCTTCCTCTTCCCGTCTGTAGTTTACTCTTCTTATTTTTAAGTTTACATTTCATCATTATAATACAAATTGCGACAAATGCAAACAAAAATTTGCTCCTAATATCTCAATTCCTCATCAATCCAGACCTGCGCACCATTTTGATCCGCTTGGAGCATCTGCACCTGCCACGCCTCATCCAGTTCTGAAAGATATGCCACCATCTCTTTTCTAAAGCTCACAACGTTTTTGATGACTGCAATAATTGTAGGCCCTGCACCACTAAGGCAACATCCCTTTGCACCACACTTTTTGGCATGTGCAATGACTTCATTCATATGTGGAATGAGTGGTGCACGGTAAGGCTCATGAAAGCGATCTTCCATCGCCATGGTGAGATTATCAATATCTCCCGTAATCATAGATGCCGCAAGAAGGGCTGCACGGGAAGCATTGAATACACCATCACTTAGCGGAATGTGTGTTGGGAGTACCTTTCTAGCAAGTTCAGTGGAGAGTGTGAACTCAGGAATCATCACTGCAAAGTGCATCTGCTCTGCCACTTTGATCTTCACATATTTCATATCTTCAGCATTCATAGCCCCTACCGTCATCCCGCCAAGTAAGGCAGGTGTTGTATTATCAGGGTGCCCTTCTAGCTGCGCCGCCATCTGCACCAATTCTTCTTTTGAGAAAAAGCTTTTGCTCATAGCATTGGCAATATGTAACCCTGCAACAATACATGCCGCACTACTGCCAAGCCCACGTGTATGAGGGATACTATCTTGTTGAATCAGTCGTATGCCCGGAACACTTTTACCAATCTCTTTATAAAAATGACAGATTGTCTGATAGATGAGATTTGTCTCATCTGTTGGAATACTCGTATTGCCATCTTGGATAATAATTTCTAACCCCTCAGCGATTTCCTCCGCATATACAATATTATACAGCTGAAGTGCCATTCCTATACTATCAAATCCTGGTCCTAGATTCGCAGTTGTTGCCGGTACTTTGACTTTAATCATTCAAATCTCCCCCTCATATACTCATTTAGATTAGTGTAAGTTGCTTTTTAATAATATGATAAATTTCATCGATCATTATTTGTAGCGGCTGCTCACCATCTACACAAATGATCGGATCTTCTTTCTTTTCACAAAGTATACGGTAGCCTTCTTCTACCTTTGTATGGAATGCTTCGCCTTCTAGATCCAGACGGTTGATGTCCTCTACATGTTGCTTTCTTGCCATACTCACACGTACAGGGAGCTCTATTACCACATTGAGATCTGGATAGCGTTCACACACAAAATCATTGAGTTCTCTCACCACATCAATGCCCAATCCTCTCGCATGACCTTGATAAACGAGGGAACTCATATGGAACCTGTCTGTAATCACGACTTTACCCGCTTCAAGCGCTGGTATCACTTTTTGCACCATGTGCTCTCTTCTTGCCGCTAAATAAAGAAGCAGTTCACTTTTGGGGTCCACGTGATAATCCATAATCGCACTGCGGATCGCTTCGGCTGAAGGAATACCTCCTGGCTCTCTTGTGATCACCACTTCATAGCCTTCTTGCTCCAATCTCTCGGCAACCGCTTTCGCTGTTGTTGTCTTCCCCGTAGCTTCTCCACCTTCAAGTGCAACAAATAAACCTTTTTTCATCTTCTGCCTCCTAATAGCTTATCATAATCTGTTCTTTCATATTATATGGCAAAACCCTCATAATAAAAAGGCTTAGCTCATCATGAGCTTAAGCCTTTTTGGAAGATGAACACGTATGCTCTTATTCAGCTAAGTTAAATGCATCATGGATTGCATGCATTCCTTTTTTCATATCTTTTTTATCAATTAAAATTGAAATCTTGATTTCTGAAGTTGAGATCATGTGTATATTGATGTGTGAGTCAAACATTGCCTCAAACATTTTAGATGCAACACCTGCATTTGCAACCATACCTGCGCCAACTACAGAAACCTTTGCAAGATTCTCATCGTAATCTACTTCTTTAGCACCCCAACGTGCCATATTATGATCAATTACTTCTTTAACATCTTCTAACTCTGTATCTGCTACTGTAAATGAGATATCTTTTGTACCATCACGTCCAATTGACTGAAGGATGATATCGACATTGATATTTTTTCTTGCTAATGTTGCAAAGATATCAAATGCTTTACCTGGTGTATCTTGAATACCGATGAGAGATACACGTGCGATCTCATCATCTCCTGCCACACCGCTTACGATCATTTTTTCCATTTTACAAACCTCCCTAACAGTTGTTCCCTCTGCATTTGTTAAACTTGATCTTACTACTAAATCCACATTGTATTTTTTTGCAAGCTCTACCGAACGATTGTGAAGTACCTTTGCACCTAATGATGCCAGTTCCAACATCTCATCATATGTAATCTCTTCTAACTTTCTTGCAGTTGGTACGACACGTGGATCTGCCGTATAAACACCATCTACATCTGTATAAATCTCACATTTATCTGCATGAAGCGCTGCAGCAATAGCTACTGCTGTTGTGTCTGATCCACCGCGACCTAATGTTGTAAGATCATCATAACGGTTCATACCTTGGAAACCTGTTACAATCACAATATTTTTACGATCAAGCTCACGTCTAATACGGTCTGGATCGATTTTTTTCAGTCTTGCATTGCTATAGGTAGATGTGGTCATCATACCTACTTGATAAGCATTAAGAGAAACTGCTGGATACCCTAATGACGTAATCGCCATAGCCATAAGTGCCACTGATTGTTGCTCCCCTGTAGTGAGTAGCATATCCATCTCTCTTTTCCCCGGATTGGGTGTAATTTCTTTTGCTTTTGCAATCAGATCATCTGTTGTATCGCCTTGTGCAGAAAGCACAACAACTACCTCATTGCCCGCTTGATATGTTTCAATGATTCTACGTGCAACATTAAAGACACGTTCTGCATTGGCTACAGAACTGCCACCGAATTTTTGTACAACTAACACTTCGTCTCCTCCTTTTTCCTCTCTCAGCCTTGATGAATTTCTAGAAACCCATTATATCATTTGTTATAAATAATTTGTTATTTTTTAATGTATTTTTTAATTTTTGTCTATCTATCCCTTTTTAATCAAAATGTCCATTAAATTATGACCACTTTCCACAAAATCACTTATTTTTTGCACATAAGCCTCGGTATATTTTCCATACTCATGGTAAATTTTAGGATTCTCTGAATGATAAATCATATAAGGCACTGGTTCGTCTGTATGGGTTCTTAACCTAAGAGGCGTCGGATGATCTGGCAATACCATCAACTTGTAAGCAAGCCCTTTGGCTTCCAACGCCTCCTTGATCGGATGAATGATCTCATCGTCAATCCGTGACATCGCCTCAATCTTGTGATCAAGTTCCCCACGGTGTCCTGCCTCATCAGGTCCTTCTAGATGGACATATACAAAATCCTTATCCTCATCGATAAGCCAAGCAATTGCCCGATCCGCTTTCCCTTTGTAGTTGGTATGTACATTCCCTGTCACACCAGCTACATCAAGACTTTGCATCCCCGCACCAAGACCAATACCCTTAATCAGATCCACTGCAGAGATCACCGCACCTTCTACACCATACTTTTCCTCAAAGCTAGGAAGTGTCGGCTTAGTTCCTTCTCCCCAAATCCAGATACTATTGGCAGGTCTGAGCCCTCTTTGTCTTCGCGCTTCATTGATCGGGTGGTGATTAAGCTTTTCATAGCTTTCTTTCATAAGTCCCCATAGTATACAGGCATTCTTACCACTAGGCTTATAGTCACCTATACATTTCCCAAGGATATCATGAGGTGGTGTGAGCGTTACATCAACACTCCCACCATCCCATACCAACAGATGACGATAGCTTACTCCAGGATAAAACGTCCTCACTTCATCCCCTAATGCATCCGCCACTACTGCCATCAACTCCCGTGCTTCTTCTGTGGTAATCTCATCTGCACTATGATCTAGCATGATCTGATCATCATAGTTTTCTGCTTCACCGAGCGTTACCAGATTGGCTCTAAAAGTTACATCACTCGCCTTCAAAGGCACCCGCATACTGAGTGCCTCCAGAGGACTACGCCCAAAACTATACCGCACAGGATCATAGCCAAGCACGGATAAATTGGCTGTGTCACTCCCTTTAGCACACCCCTTAGGGATTGTAAGCACCCTCCCCATCTGACTAAATGGTGCCAATGCATCAATCGTCGGTGTATGCGCATACGCTAGCGGCGTCACGCCACCTAGTTCATCTATCGCTTCATCTGCCATACCATCCACAAGGATTACCACATACTTCATCTTACCCCTCATTTCTGAATACGTATTCTACTCACAACTTTCGCATCTTTTAATTGGGTCAATTTACGCTCTAGTATCCCTTCTTTTTCAAGTGGTGTCACAAAAGCATACTCACCCCTACAGATCGTTGCCACTTCTTCTACTTCACCAAAGAGTTCTTTTGCACTATGTGCAGCTAGGAGTGCATCCCCTTCAAGTCTCACAAAATAACGACTGGCCACTTCATCCTTATTCTTAAGTGCAAGTTTCTCACGGCTCCACTGGATCGTAATCGTTGTCTCCGGATGTCTTGCTGCATCTACAATATCAGATACCATGGCACTTGCTGTAGGAAGCTTCCCTGCACCTCTACCATAGAACATCACGTCACCCACCATATTGCCATGAACAAATACAGCATTGAACACATCATTAACCATAGCCAATGGATGCTCACAAGATAACATCACAGGTGCCACTCTTGCAAAGATCTCATTGTTTTCACGTTTGCAACTCCCCAGGATCTTGATCACACATCCCATTGCGGATGCATAGTCCATATCCTCCTTTGTAATCTTTGTAATACCCTCTGTAGGAATATCTTGAAAATCAATATGCTCTCCAAAAGCCAAGGAAGACAAGATCGCAATCTTACGACACGCATCATGACCCTCCACATCTGCCTCTGGATTACGCTCTGCATAACCTAGTGCTTGCGCCTCTGCAAGTACATCATCAAAGCTTCTGCCTTCATTTTTCATCTTCGTCAAAATGAAGTTAGTCGTCCCATTGAGAATCCCACTAATCTCTACAATTTCATCTGCAGTCAATGCATTGTTAAGGGGTTTGATAATTGGGATCCCACCCCCAACACTGGCCTCAAATAAGAAGTTAATCTTTTTTTGCTTAGCAATCTCAAGAAGCTCCGGTCCATGGAGCGCCACAAGTTCCTTATTGGAAGTGACCACACTTTTACCTGCTTCTAACGCTGCTTTCACATAAGTGTACGCTGGCTCGACACCGCCCATCGCCTCAGCCACAATCTCAACTTCTTCATCTGTGAGAATTTGATCAAAGTCATTGGTGATCAGTGCCTTTCTTGGATCTTTATCAAAGTCCCTAATATCTAATATATATTTGACGCCGATTGGCTTACCCGCCTTCTTCTCAATACTCTTACTATTTGCTTCTAACACTTCCACTACGCCAGAACCAACTGTTCCATACCCTAGTACAGCTACTTTCATAATAACGCCTCCCTTATTTTTCTACTCTCTTGCTAGTATTTTGGCATTTTGAACCCCAGAGATATTAGGAATGCCATCCATCAATTCTTGTACATCTCTGGTCATATGATGTGTCTGCATACAAATATTAATTAAGGCAATACCATTCATCGGGAGCATTTGATTGATTGTCAGTATATTGGCCCCTTGACTCGCAATATAATTGAGCACATCAGACAGTCTCCCCGCCTCGTCTTTTAGATTGATTGAGATTGTAAGCGTCTGCCCCTTACCCTTTTCATAGAATGGCATAATGGAATCTTTATATTTATAAAAAGAACTTCTGCTAATCCCAACACGCTCCGTTGCATCTTGTACAGTGAGCCCCCCATCTTGCTCCAAAAGCGTCTTCACTTCCATTACTTTGATAAATACTTCCGGCAACACATCGCCATCAATCACATACAATTGTTTTTTCTCTTTCATCATATTCTCCTTGTTCGCAATAGGTGAACATTTGTATTTAATAGAAATACTATAGCATATGAAATTTATATTTTCAACACATTCAATTGTTTTAATATTTTTTCATAAACTTGCATAATTTTTCCGCAACCCGACTCCTACCTATTAGCTATTTCGTACTTATTTTATGTCTTTTTGTGTATTTTCACAATCTATCTTAGTATTTATGCAACTTTAAGCATCAAAAAAGCACTTAAAGAAGGTTTTAAATCCTTCTTCAAGTGCTTACTTTTTAATCTTTTTGGTGAATCCACACCAGATACGCATTGATAAAACGGTCAATATCACCATCCATCACTGCACCTGTATTACCTGTTTCTTCACTTGTACGATGATCTTTGACCATATTATATGGATGGAATACATAAGAACGAATCTGACTTCCCCATCCAATCTCTTTTTTCTCACCACGAATGCCATCAAGTGTTGCCATCTGCTCTTCTCTTTCTTTTTCAAAGAGTTTTGCCTTAAGCATTTGCATACATTTCTCTCTATTTTGAATCTGTGAACGTTCATTTTGACACTGTACAACAACGCCAGTTGGCATATGTGTAATACGCACTGCTGAATCTGTTGTATTAACGTGCTGACCACCAGCGCCGCTTGAACGGTACGTATCAATCTTGAGATCATCCGCTCTGATATCAACCTCAATATCATCTGGAAGTTGTGGCATCACATCACATGATGCAAAAGAGGTATGTCTTCTACCCGAAGAGTCAAACGGAGAGATTCTCACAAGTCTGTGAATCCCTTTTTCTGCTTTGAGATAACCGTATGCATTTTCTCCTGAAAGCTGAATTGTCACAGATTTGATACCTGCTTCATCGCCATCGAGATAATCAAGCACTTCAATCTTGTAGCCTTTGCGCTCAGCCCATCTATTATACATGCGGTACAACATACTTACCCAGTCACACGCCTCTGTACCACCTGCACCTGCATGAAGTGAAAGAATGGCATTGTTGCTATCGTATTCACCATCTAGTAATGTTGCAATACGCATCTGCTCATATCTTGTTTTGAAGCTTTCTGCTTCTTCTTTGGCTTCCTCAGCAACTTCAGTATCATCCTCTTCAATACCCATTTCAATGAGTGTTAAGACATCTTCAAAGCTCATACAAAGCTTATCATACTGCTCTACCGTTTCTTTGTATGACTTCAGTTTTTGAAGTACACCTTGAGCCTTATCCATATCTTCCCAAAACTCTCCATGAGAAGATTGATCCTCTAACATTGCGATTTGATCAGTCAATTTAGGGATGTCAAAGAGAGTTCCCCATCTCTGTCAATTTCACCCTATACGGCTCAACCACCGCTCTTAGTTGTTCTAGTTCTAACACATTATCAACTCCTTTACCTTTATACTTTAAACGATTCAGGAGCAATTGTAAATACTCACTCTCGTCTACAATAATAGTTGAATTTTTCTTTCTTAGGCTCACAATCTCTATAATTTTTAGGTCCATAACAATCACACTCATTCTTGACTTTAGGCGGCTCACACACCTCCTTCTTGCGCACGTCACAATGTTTGGCACTTTCGCTTGGCCCTTGCATTACTTCCTTTACCTCTATAATTGTATGCAACTTACTCATCAGTAACCATTCCTTCATAATCATAGATCCTA
>JBOFIR010000123.1:0-3796 GCA_051650265.1 Cellulosilyticaceae bacterium | reverse complement strand
TCAGGCCTCGAATAACCTATCATTTTGAACTAAGAAATAATAAGTATGAGATGATTGCTGAAGGGCCACCTATTATTTTGACAGTACATCAGCCAGCATTAGATATTATGATTCAATCAGATCAAGATGATACTAAAGTACAAATAGGTGAGACGATCAACTACACCATTACACTGACCAATAATGGGACATTAGATATTATGCAAGGGATTGTTTATCATGAACTCTCACCTGCAATTAAATTTGAAAGAGGCCATGTAGTCATAAGACGGCAGCAGATGGGGATTGAGCAGCTGGATCAAGGGATCAATATTGGAGACTTAGCTATTGGAGAATCCCTCATGATTCAATATAAGGCTATAGCGATAGGCTATTATGAGAAAGCGATCCAGACAAGTGTCTATGCAAAATACAAGTTTATACTGAATAAGCAAGAAACAAGACAAAGTATACAAACGCCTCAAATAACACATGAAACTAAAATTTTATCGCCATATCTTAAACATGTTCGAGAAAAGAGAACATTTATCTTACCTGTAGGATCACCAGATATGAAAGTAGTAAAGTATGTAAAAGCAAGTGTTGTAGCCTCAGGTATACGACAGGTGATTCAAGAGCGCAAAGAAGTAGAGATCGCAGTTCAACTTGCCTATGAGCTTGCCTACTCAGATTATCAGTCACAAGTGCAGCTTGTAGGATTTGGGCAGCTTATGCTTGAACAACTAAAATATACGGAGGTGAAGCAACCCAAAGCGTTTGTATTAACAGTAGAAGTGGAAAAAGCTCAAGTCGAGATGATTAACCAACGACAAGTAGAGATTTGGTTAGATCTCGTAATTGATGTGTAGGAGAGAGGGTGTTGCAAAGTGCAACACCCTTTCTGACGTGGTGTGTTACAAAGTGAAATTTTAACCAATAAATAGATAAAAGTAATAAAAAATATAATATATACAAGATGTATTGGAATATAAAGTAGATAGAGGGAGTGGAGAGGAGAAAAAAGGATGCATACAGTTGTCAAAGACCTTATTAAATATGAGGGGATTAGTTCGGATATTGGTGCGTGTGTGAATCAGTGTTGCTATAAACAGACCCATTTAGATGGCGTACAGTGGATTCCTATGTGCAAGCCCTCTATTGATCAGATTATAAGGGTCAAGGGTCAGGTGGAAATCATAGACTATGAGATCGTTCAGACTCCCGTAGGTGTATCGGCAGAAGGGCAAGAACTTACAGGTGAAAAAATGTTTGTCGTAGGTGAATTTCGATTCAAAGTAGAGTATCAAAGTAGGGGCTATGATAAAGAGATGCATGTGGTGTACTTTTTGCATCCGTTTTGTGAGTATATTGTCATGCCAAGGGCGGATCATAAGACTTGCTATATGTATCCTACAGTAGCGATAGAAGATCTCTATGTTAGGCCGTTAGATGAAGGCACAATTTTTTATAATACGACGTTATTATTAGCAGCTACATTATATTAGGAGGTTAAATATGGCCCAGAGTAAATGCAAATTCCCTGACAATCCGATGTATTTTAAAGAGCAGGCATTGAGTGAGATTTTTACAGTAGGGGAGGATTTGTTAGATATCACTAAAATTATTGATGTGATGGTAGAACCAAGTATTAGAAATATACGTCTGCTTGAGACTGATGAAGGGGTATCACATGAGGGACAGATCGCAACAGGATATGAAGTACTTGTTGAAGTATTATTTAAAGAAAAAATCCTCTATTTAGGGAATGTCAGTAATCAGCCCATACAAGGATGTTATTTTGAAGTGCCAAAGACTTTTGCCATTGTTGTGCCAAGAACAATCGATTATATACCTTTCAAAGAAATTTATAATCAGGGACTAATAAGGGTAGATCCGTATATAGAAAAGGTATATGGGCGTGCTTTAGATAATCGAACAATACAGGTCTGCATGTTATTCTTTTTGGATTTAGTCAAACGATGAGGTTTGCTAAATGAGGTGTAAAGGGGGAGGAAAAGTGAGTATCACAAAGAGTGTAAGTCCTGAAATTGTGGCAGTAGGGGATTATATCACGTATACAATCACTGTTTGTAATAACGGGCCCTACTGTCTAGATGAGATGGTGATCAGCGACATATTGTCTCCAGAGCTGAGATTCATAGAAGGTAGCCTAAGATTTAATGATAAGCCGATTGCAGAAGATATCATAGCGGGCATTAAGTTCGAGTATTTACCCGCACATTCCAAAATGGTGTATACGATTACATTTGATGCAGAAGTCATCTACGAGGGGGATGCAAATACACTCATTACTTATAGTACGATGACATTTACTTATACAGATCATCAGACGGGCAAAAAACAGTTCGGAAAGGAACAAAGTAACCCATGTCAGCTTCAAGTGTTTAGGCCTTATTTAGAAGTCGTTAAATGTCCACAACGACAAAGTATTGGATATGGTGAAACTGTATCCTATTTTATTACATTGTATAATTCAGGGGATCTGCTTTTAACAAATGTATTGGTTAAAGATACCTTTAGTCCTGTATTAGAAATCATACCTGGAACGATTATGTTAGATGGAAGGGTCATTCATATACCTCATCTCAAGCAGGGAATAAATGTTACGGCAATTAAACAGGGAGAGACAAGAGTCATTAGTTTTGATGTGATGGTGAAGGGTGGAACCAGTGAGACGGGGATAGGTAGCCAAACAGGCGCCATGGCGACATATATTCTGCCTGATGATACGATAGGTGTCAAATCATTTGATGCCTATATAACGGAGATTGAGATTAACTTAAAATGTTTTAAAAAAATTATTTTAGATAAATATCTGCTCATTCCTCCAAGTAGTGCTGCAATAGGTGATATTGATGAGGTAGTGACGAGTCTACAAATTGATAATCAGTATATATCAGAGACGCTTGAGGGGATGTCACACGAACGAGAGGTTGCGACGGGAAGACAGGTTATAGTGAGTGGAACGGCCAAACTCGATATGAGTTATACGGGGACTGGCGATACACAAAGTATGCATTTTATTCATTATGAGCTACCTTTTAGCACCTATATGGTTTTGCCATTAGACTATAAAGATAAGAGTGCCATCAAGATCGTAGGGAGTATAGAAGATGTTCGCTATAGAATTAATAGTTCCAATAGCTTCTATATCACATTAAATATTTATCTTAAAGGCGAAGTTTTTAGGTAGCAAAATTACCAGATATTGCATAATATGGTAAGGAATAAAAGGTGCACTGTTTTGAGATTGTTATCTTGAACTGAGAGTAGGAGGTCTTTATGAATAGCCAAACAGGATGTCAGTGTAATACGGGTAAGAATAAATATGTGAATGGAAATTCTATTGATATTAAACTATCTAGATGTGAAGGGGCTGAAATTAGAGCAGATGTTATTGTAGAGACAATAGAAAATAATATGGTACGGCTCTGGGGACAGGTCAAAGACTGTGAAGGTGAACCAGTACAGCAAGCACTACTTAAACTTGTGAAGGTATGCCACTCACCAAGTGGGAGCTATTATGAAGGAATTGCACATACGATTAGTGATTGTGAAGGATTTTATCAGTTTGACTTATGTAACTGCTGTGGTGATGAATGCTACAAAATTCTTGTAGGCAAATCTTACACGGGTTCAGAAAGAGTGATTTCAACAGGTGGAGGGAATTGCAGAGTATGTCAAGGGAATCAAACGGTAGATTGTAACTGTAATTGTTATCCACCACAACCATGCCCACCAAGACCATGTCCACCACAACCATGTCCACCACAGCCATGTCCACCACAGCCATATC
>JBOFIR010000122.1:0-25951 GCA_051650265.1 Cellulosilyticaceae bacterium | reverse complement strand
TGTATAATTATAATTAAATAAAAATTAAGAATATAACAAGAGGAGGAAGAGGAGATGAAGAAAGTAGCAATATTAGGATCAACAGGATATGTGGGAGAAGAACTTGTGAGATTACTCTACAATCATCCAAAGGTAGAGTTAGTAACACTCTCTTCCCACAGTTATGTAGGCAAATCTTATACAGATGTCTATCCTCATTTTAATGAGCTCATTAGTGAAACTTGCGTGGAGGACGATTTATCTCAAATAGATGTAGATATTTTATTTGTTGCACTACCACATGGGCATGCGAGCAAGTGGGTTACACCCAATCTTTTAGCTAAGACTAAAGTGATTGATCTAGGTGCAGATTTTAGACTTAGCAAAAATGCTTATGATAAGTGGTATGCGGTGGCACATGAGGGAGAGCAGTTATTAGAAGAAGCAGTCTATGGTTTGACTGAATGGAATAGGGGGAAGGTCAAGGAGGCACAGTTGATTGCCAATCCAGGATGCTATGTGACATGTTCGCTTTTGACACTTCTGCCCCTAGTGAAAGAAGGCATTATTAAGACGAAGTCAATTATTATTGATGCCAAATCAGGGGTAACAGGAGCGGGAAGAGCGCTCAATCTGGGCACACACTTTACAGAGTGTAATGAAAGTATCAAAGCTTATAATGTAACGACCCATAGACATACGCCAGAGATAGATGAGCAGCTAAGTGAGATTGGCGGCAAGGATTCAAAGGTGATTTTTACACCACACCTTGTACCGATGAATAGAGGGATTTTGACAACGATCTATGCAGACCTACTCCAACCTCTTGATGAGGAAGATATCAAGGCAATCTATATGAAGTATTATGGGCAGGAGCAGTTTGTGAGGGTATTAGGAAGTAGTCAGATTGCTGAGACCAGATGGGTAAAAGGCTCAAATTACTGTGATATTAGTTTTAAAATTGATGCAGATACAGGTAGGATCATCTGCGTGAGCGCCATTGATAATATGATGAAGGGCGCAGCGGGGCAAGCGGTACAAAATATGAATGTGATGATGGGATGGGAAGAGCATACTGGGATTAATATGCCACCATTATTCCCTTGTTAAGAGGAGGAGTATAGATGATGTTAAATAGAGATGGAATAGTAGCACCTTTGGGATTTCAAGCAGCCGGTGCACATGTAGGGATCAAAAAACAAAAGAAAGATATGGCAATTATTTATAGTGAGATGCCATGTGTGTATGCAGGTGCATTCACGCAAAATATTGTAAAAGCAGCACCTGTAGTATGGGACCAAGAGGTACTCGCTGCAGGCGGCAAAGTAAAGGCTGTTGTTGTTAATAGTGGTAATGCAAATGCTGTGACAGGGCCACAAGGATATGAAGATACGAAGATGATGGCAAGTGTTTGTGCAGAGCAATTTGGTATCAGTAAAGAAGAGGTCATCGTAAGCTCTACAGGTGTAATTGGGGTGCCACTTCCTATGGCAGTGATTAATGATGGGATTGGTTATGTGGCAAGCCTTATAGGGGCAGATCGCGCCAGTGGTCACATGGCTGCAGAGGCGATTATGACAACGGATACTTTTGTAAAAGAGATCGCATTGGAAGAGTGTATTGGTGGGACTCAGATCAAGCTTGGGGCCATAGGGAAAGGGTCAGGTATGATTCATCCAAATATGGCAACAATGCTGGCTTTTATAACAACAGATATCAATATCACACAGCCTATGTTACAAAAAGCAGTAAGTCAGTGTATTAATACCACATTCAATATGATTACTGTGGATGGGGATACAAGTACCAATGATTCTGTCATCGTACTTGCTAATGGGATGGCAAATAATCCATTGATTGAAGCGGAAGGCGAAGATTATAGTAAGTTCTGTAATATGTTATTTGAGGCGCTCAAATATGTAGCAATCTCCATTGTCAAAGATGGTGAGGGTGCGACAAAGCTTCTAGAAGTACAGCTTTGTGGGGTAAGCGATTTTAATAAAGGTAAGGCGATTGCAAAAAGTATCTTAACTTCTAGTCTGGTAAAGACCGCGTTCTTTGGGGAGGATGCGAACTGGGGACGTATTTTAGCAGCTATGGGCTACTCAGGGGAACAGTTTGATGTGAGCCTGGTCGCACTTGATCTTGAAAGTAGTGCAGGGTGTGTGCACATGTTCAAAGAAGGGATGCCGCTTAAGTTTAGTGAAGAAAAAGCCAAACGTGTGTTACAAGAAAATGAGATTACCATTCGTGTGTGTATGAATGAGGGCACGGAAGATGTTGTGGCTTGGGGATGTGATCTCAGCTATGATTATGTGAAAATCAATGGGGAGTATCGTAGTTAAGGGGGAGTAGAAGATGACAGATATCATTATAGAAAAGGCAAAGGTACTGATAGAAGCGTTACCTTATATTAGAGCTTTTAATGGCAATAAAGTAGTTATCAAGTATGGGGGGAGTGCTATGCTTGATCCGGCAATTAATGAAACGATCGTGCAAGATATCGTCCTCCTCAAGCTTGTGGGGCTCAATCCAATCGTTGTACACGGCGGAGGACCAGAGATCAATACGATGTTGAGTAAGGTGGGGATCAAGTCTGAGTTTATCCAAGGACTTCGTGTGACAACCTCAGAGACAGTAGAAGTTGTCGAGATGGTATTAGCAGGTAAGGTGAATAAGAATATTGTGAGTATGATTAGCAGCCAGGGTGGCAATGCAGTAGGGATTAGCGGAAAGGATGGTAAACTCCTTGAGACAAAGAAGCTGACTAAGGATGTTGATCTTGGATTTGTTGGTGAGATTGTTAAGGTGAATACACAGCTCATTGACACATTGATTGCAAATGATTTTATTCCAGTCATCTCACCTATTGGAGCAGATGATGCGGGCAATACCTACAATATTAATGCAGACTATGCTGCAGTGGCTATTGCAGGTGCACTGAAGGCGGAGAAGCTTGTATTCCTTACGGATGTAGAGGGTGTGCTCAAAGATAAAGATGACCCAAGTAGCTTAATCTCTTACTTAAGCAAATCGGAGGCATTGGGCTATATTAAGGAAGGTATTATTGCAGGGGGAATGATTCCAAAAGTAGAGTGCTGTATTGAGGCAATAGATCAGGGTGTATCTATGGTCCACATTTTGGATGGTAGGGTACAGCATGCATTAATTCTTGAGATCTATACACACAATGGTATTGGAACAATGCTTTATAATAAGGAGGAAACAACATGCAAACATGGATAGAAGAAGGTGAAAACTACATACTGAAGACATACAATCGCTTTCCTATTGTAATAGACCATGGGGAGGGATGTGAGGTCTATGATACAGTCGGGAAAAAGTACCTCGATATGACAGCAGGGATTGCAGTGAATAGCTTAGGATATCATCACCCAAAACTCACAAAGGCACTAAAGAAACAAGTAGATGAGTTGCTGCATATCTCGAACCTTTATTATACAAAGCCACAAGTAAAGGCGGCAAAGCTCCTTGTAGAACATAGTTTGTTTGATAAGGTATTTTTCTGCAATAGTGGTGCGGAGGCAAATGAGGCAGCCATTAAGCTTGCTAGGAAATATGGCAAACAAAAAGATACACACAAAACAAAAATCGTTACCCTCAAAGATTCATTTCATGGGAGAACTTGTGGTGCACTTACGGCTACAGCTCAGCCCAAATATCAAGAAAACTTCATGCCATTGATGCCAAACTTTGTGTATGCTGCGCTCAATGATGTAGAAAGTATCAAGACGATCATGGATGACCAGGTCTGCGCAGTGCTCTTGGAGGTAATCCAAGGTGAAGGCGGTATCAAAGTAGCTGATCAGAGCTTCTTGCAAGAGGTGCAGGCACTCTGCAAAAAACATGATGCACTTCTTATGATTGATGAAGTACAGACTGGTATTGGAAGGACGGGGACTTTGTTTGGATTTGAGCAATTTAACATTACACCTGATGTGGTAACGCTTGCAAAGGGGCTCGGAGGCGGTGTGCCAATAGGTGCGATGATGTGCCGAGAAGATGTTGCTGTACTAGTACCAGGAGACCATGCCTCAACATTTGGAGGAAATCCATTGGTGACAGCTGCGGCAAAGGTGGTACTAGAGGAACTCCTAGAGGAGAATTTGATGGGGCATATCCAACAAGTAGCAGAACACTTAGAGGGGCTGTTATCTAAACTTGTATCGAAGTATGATGTAGTTGCCCAGCGTAGAGGGGTAGGTCTGATTCAGGGGATTGAACTGAGGGTACCTGCAGCAGCTATTATCAATGCATGTCTGGAAAAGGGTGTACTCTTCGTAGCTGCAGGAAGTCATGTGATACGATTTGTACCACCACTGATTGTGAGTGAAGAAGAAGTTGGGTGTGCTGTACAAGTTTTGGAAGAAGTATTGAAAAGCTTAGCCTAAAGGGGTATGATTTGGTGAGAATCATCTCTTTTAAGGAGGCTAGCTATGAAAAAAATTAAGAAACAATTAGGCTGGTTGGGTATGGTTTGGGACATGGGCGTTATTTTGCTTATTGTACTGTTACTCAACCAGTTTTTTGTGACCAATACAGTGGTACCATCTGCATCTATGGAACCGACTATTATGACAGGTGATCGTACACTTGTTTCACCAATACCTTATTATTACAAGGATCCTGCAAGAGGAGATATTGCGATCTTTAAGGAGGGAGAGGAACTCATGGTAAAGCGTGTCATTGGACTTCCAGGAGAAACAATCATGATCGAGGATGGGGGTGTTTATATTGATGGCAACAAGTTAGATGAGTCCGCTTATCTTGATCCGTCAGTAGAGACCCTTTATGAAGAGATGCCCTATGAAGTAAAAGAAGTACTACCCTATACGATTCCCGAAGACTATTATTTTATGATGGGAGACAATCGTATGTATAGTATGGATAGTCGTTACTTTGGCGCAATTTCAAGAGAAGCTATTAGAGCCCAAGGATCATTTAGATTTTATCCATTCAACAAAATCGGAATTATCAAATAAGAGGCTTGAGAAACATGTATAGACGTAGTACTATAGAACTTAGATGTAAAAAGTGAACAAGAGGTTCTACGAGGAGGCTTAATTGATGGAAAGAGCATTAAGACGTACTATACATATATTGGAGTTTTTGAAAGACCCGCTATTGGCGGTACTTGCAGCGCTATTGATTACCAATTTTATTGTGGTTCATACACAAATACCTACGGGGTCTATGATTCCGACCATCAATAAAGGCGATCATATGCTGATCAACCGTATACCATTTTATTATCGTGATCCAGGGCGTGGTGAGGTGATTATTTTCAAACAAGAAGGGATCAATCTTGTGAAGCGTGTTATTGGGCTTCCGGGGGATGAAGTTGATCTTATAGACGGGTTTGTAGCGATCAATGGAGAAAAACTGGATGAAAGCGCGTATCTTGGTGCAGAAGTGTACTCTTATCCATTGATGTCAGATGTAACCTTTCCTTATGTTGTCCCAGAAGATCATTACTTTGTGATGGGGGATAATAGGGGGAATAGCCAAGATAGTCGTTATTTTGGAGCCATTCCAAGGTCGGATATATTCGCAAAAGGCGGTATTAAGATTTGGCCGATTCAAGACTTTGGCATGGTGAGATAAGGGATAGAAGATACTACTAAAGTGGAATAGCTATTATAAGCAAAAATCTCTATACTATAGGTATGGAGATTTTTTGTTCGGTATAGCAAGATTTCTCGGTATATAAAAGGGTAACAATCGGGAAAAAGCTACTGTGTGGGGACACAGTAGCTTTTTATGTTTTCAAAAATTAATTTGGATAGTTTAAATTGTTATCTGTTAAGTTGTGGAGAATTGTTTCTAAGAAATGCTTTGCTTCATAACGACACATTGGAAGATTCATATCCAGATAATTACCACAGTCTCTTGCTGATGCACCTGGTACTTCATCTTCAAATGTACTGATGAACTCAAAAAGTTCAGTTACAAGAGGTGCAATCTCACCAGGTGTACGCTCACCTTTTAGAATGAGGTAGAAGCCAGTGCGGCATCCCATTGGTCCAAAGTAAATCACCTCTTCAGCAAAAGTTGGGTGATTACGAAGGAAAGTGGCACCAAGGTGTTCCATAGTATGCATCTCAGCATTTTGAAGCACAGGTTCTTTATTTGGTGCTTTCATACGAAGATCATATGTTGTGATCGGTTGATCAGCAACATAGTCAACGCGTGATGTATAGATTCCTGGAAGTAAGTCCAAATGGTTTACTGTAAAACTTGCAATTTTTTTCATGTCCTATCTCCTTTCCGCTTGAAACGGATTAATACATATAGGTATTATACTGCATTTCCCTTGATTTTGCACATGGGGTTTGATAACATGGGAATTAGAGTAAAAAAGTAAAGAGGTGCAAGGATGAACAACGAGAAAAAAGTAATATTTAGTGGCATGCAACCCTCAGGGACAATTACTTTGGGGAATTATTTAGGTGCACTAAAAAATTGGACAAACCTTCAAGATGAATACAACTGTTTGTATTGTATCGTAGATATGCATGCAATTACAGTAAGACAAGATCCTGCAACACTTAGAAAAAATGCAAGAAACCTTATGATGCAGTATATTGCAGCAGGACTTGATCCAGAAAAAAATGTTATCTATTATCAATCACATGTTTCAGGACATGCAGAACTTGCATGGATTCTGAACTGTTATACTTATATGGGCGAACTTAGTCGTATGACACAGTTCAAAGAAAAGTCTCAAAAGCACGCTGCAAATATTAATGCAGGTCTGTTTACTTATCCAGCACTTATGGCTGCTGATATTTTACTATTCCAGACAGATCTTGTACCTGTTGGAGCAGACCAAAAGCAACATTTAGAGCTTGCGCGTGATATTGCAGATCGTTTTAATAGTATTTATAGTGATACTTTCAAAATACCAGAACCATACATTGCAAAAGTTGGGGCAAAGATCATGAGCTTACAAGAGCCAACTAAGAAAATGTCTAAATCAGATGATGATGTAAATGCAAGTATTTCACTCATTGATGACCCTGATACAATCATTCGTAAGTTCAAGCGTGCTGTAACAGACTCTGATGCATGCGTAAGATTTGACGAAGCACTTAAGCCAGGTATTAGTAACCTCATGACAATCTATAGTTCAATCACAGGTATGACAATAGATCAGGTTGCAGCGGAATTTGAAGGTAAAGGCTATGGGGACTTTAAGCTTAGAGTAGGTGAAGCTGTAGTAGAAGAACTTCGCCCAATGCAAGCACGTTTTGCAGAGCTTAGCCAAGATAAAGCTTATGTAGATGCGCTCATTAAGAAAAATGCAGAGATTGCAAACTATATGGCAACAAAAACACTTAGAAAAGTACAAAAGAAAGTGGGCTTCCCACCAGTTGTACGTTAATCACTTAACAAAAAGCCCACTGCGTATGAGACGTAGTGGGCTTTAATATAAGTATTAATGATCTTGATTTGGAATAAATCCACGTCCGCGTCCAATAACCTGGGCGGTTTCTGATACAGTCATAAAAGAATGTGGATCGTGTTCATAGGCAAGTTGACGTACTTTGGCAACTTCTCGGATACCTACGGTTGTATAAAGCATGTATTTTTTGTTTTGTGTGTAAGCACCTGTAGCTGGTACGAGTGTTACCCCACGGTGAAGCTCTTCGATAATATCATCTGCAAGTGGTTGATAATGGTCTTCGCCGGTAATAATACAAATAGTTCTTTTGTAGTTCACACCGTCTACAACAAAGTTACACACGCGGCTACTGACATACATGGTAGCAAGCGTAAGCACAGAAAGATCAATTCCGAAGAATAAGATAGAAGCTAAGATGATAATGCCGTTGATTGCTAAATTGACTGTTCCCATACTAATAGAGAAGTAGCGATTTACAATTTTGGCGACGATATCTGTACCACCTGTCGAGCCGTCACCTCTAAAGATGATGCCATTGCCGAGTCCGTTTAAGACACCAGCGACTAGGATGATCGAGATTTCATTTCCTGTAGCAATGACGATTCCTTCTGTAATACGAATCCAGAAGGAAAGCATAGACATACCAAATAAGCTATACCATAAAAAATGCTTTCTTAAAAAGAAGAAACCAACAATAAAAAGTGGAATATTAAGGATCAGAATGAGTGTACTAATATCCCAGTCAAATAAAAAGTGTAGAAACATTGAAATCCCGCTGACACCGCCACTAAGGAGTTTGTTGCGTACCAAAACCCCATTGGTTGCGAGTGAGAGAAGGAATGTACCAAACGCGATAAAAAGAATACGTTTGATATCCGTTTTTAAGCGATTCATTTTAAACTCTCCAATTACTTTGATTTAATTCAATTACCTCAATTTCATTATAGAGAGACACTTGGTAAAAATCAATATGAAGCTTGTGTGAGAAGTAAGCATATTTTTACAAATACAGCATATAGGGTTATACTAGTACTATCCATTAAAATCAAACAAAGAAGGTGACTAGATGAATTACGTAACAGATTTGCATATCCATACTATCTCTAGTGGACATGCCTATAGTACGGTACATGAAAATATAACATACGCTAAACAAAGAGGACTAGAAGTCATTGCGATGACAGATCATAGTAGTGGCATGCCAGGGGCGCCCCACTATTTCCATTTTTGTAATCTGAAAGCAATCCCTAAGGTTGTAGAGGGCATACGTGTTTTAAGAGGTGTAGAGGCGAATATCATTGACTATGATGGGACAATTGATGTAGAGGCAGAAGTGCTAGATGGATTAGACATGGCCATTGCAAGCTTACATCCACCATGTATTGATTTTGCTGATGAGGAGACGATTACACGTGCAGTAGAACGTGCCATGGAAAATCCTTATGTCAAAATTTTAGGACATCCAGGGGATAATCGTTATCCAATTGATCCAGAAAGATTGGTACTGGCTTCAAAGCGTACAGGCACATTAATAGAGATTAATAATGCATCTTTAAAACCACAGAGTTTTAGACCAGGTGTGAGAGAAAGTCTTATAGAGATCCTCAAATATTGTAAGCGTCATGAAGTACCAGTAGTCGTGAATACAGATGCACATATTTGTTATGAAGTAGGTATGTTTGAGGAAAGCTTAGACTTTATGACTGAGCAGCAATTTCCAGAGCATCTGATACTCAATACACAACCACGTAGACTCCTAGAATTACTAGGCTGTAACGATTGAAAACAGTAGTTTTATACTGTACAATGTTAAAGTAAATAGTAGAGGAGGAATCAAAGTGAACTCAAAACTAAAAGATGAAGCAACGGATGGCCTATTTGAAGCGATCCTTACCTTAAATAATGTAGAAGAGTGTTATGCTTTTTTTGAAGATATATGTACAATCAATGAGATCAAATCATTGGCACAGCGATTAGAAGTAGCAAAAATGTTAAAGGAAAAGAGAACTTATACAGATATTCAACAATCGACAGGTGCATCCACAGCAACGATTAGCCGTGTTAATCGTGCATTAAGTTATGGGTCGGATGGTTATGACATGATACTTGAACGATTGAATAATAAATAGAAGGTGTGAGAACTGATGAGTTTAATAGATGGATTAAATGATAAGCAAAAGCAAGCGGTGCTTCAAACAGAGGGACCACTCCTTGTATTAGCAGGTGCGGGATCGGGAAAAACGAGAGTGTTGACACACCGTATTGCCCATCTGATACAAGACAAAGGTGTTGCACCATGGTCAATCCTTGCGATTACATTCACCAACAAAGCAGCTGCAGAGATGAGAGAAAGGGTTGGCGCCCTTGTTGGTGAACAGATGGCCAAAGAAATGTGGATTAGTACGTTTCACTCGATGTGCGTGAGAGTCTTAAGGAGAGATAGTGAAAGATTAGGGTACGGAAGATATTTTACAATCTATGATACAACCGATCAAAAATCACTTCTCAAAGATATCCTTAAGAAGTTAGATGTGAACGAAAAGAACTTTCCAGCCGGAACAGTATTAGGTGCGATTAGTAGTAAAAAAAATGAATTGGTAACCCCAGAGCAAGCGTTAGAGTCTGCAGGTGGTGATTATCGTGAGAAAGTGATCGCACAGATCTATGTGGAGTATCAAAAGAAACTCAAGGAAAATGATGCGATGGACTTTGATGACCTACTTCTTAATACATGTCTCTTGTTCCAAAAAGCACCAGATGTATTAGAGTACTATCAAAATAAATTTAGATACATCATGGTCGATGAGTATCAGGATACCAATGGTGTACAATATCAACTTGTGCAGCTTCTTGCACGTAAATACAAAAATTTATGTGTAGTAGGGGATGATGATCAGTCTATTTATGGGTGGCGTGGTGCAGATATAAGCAATATTCTAGACTTTGAGCGTGATTTCCTCAATGCAAAAGTCATCAAACTTGAACAAAACTACCGCTCAACTCAGAATATCCTCAATGCAGCTAATAAAGTTGTTGCACATAACACAGGGCGTAAGGTCAAGAACCTATGGACAGAAAATGCAGTAGGTGATGAGATTACCCTATTAGAACTTGATAATGAATACCGTGAGGCTGATGCGATTACACAACTCATTATTGGTGGAATAGAAAAAGGCGAGCGTGAATTCAAAGACTTCGCAGTACTCTATCGTACCAATGCCCAATCACGTACACTTGAGGAAAAGATGGTAAAAAATTCTATTCCATATCGTTTATTGGGTGGGACACGATTCTACGAGCGTAAGGAAATCAAAGACCTGATTGCTTATCTTAGAACTATTGCCAATATCAAAGACGATGTTTCACTCAAACGTATTATCAATGCACCAAAAAGAGGAATTGGTGCAGCAAGTGTTCAGACGATTGTTAACTATGCAGACAGGCAAAATATGGACTTCTATGAGGCAGCAAGGTTGGCTAAAGAGATGGGCATACTAGGTAATGCACCAGCAACTAAGGTCATTAGCTTTGTACAACTTATCGATGAATTTAGAGCAGTTGCAGAGGAAAAGGATGTTACCAAAGTGCTTGAGGCTGTGATTGAGAAAGTCGAGTACAAAGATTATCTGAGACAAACTGAAAGTGAAGATGCAGCAGACCGTATTGCCAATATTGAAGAACTTGTATCCAAAGCAGCGACTTATATGAAGGAAGCAGAAGAGCCTAGCTTAGAAGGTTTCCTAGAAGATGTGGCATTGGTAGCTGATGTCGATAACTATGATCAGGAGAGCAACTCTGTGATCATGATGACACTTCATAGTGCTAAAGGACTTGAGTTCCCTGTAGTATTTATCCCAGGCATGGAAGAAGGGCTTTTCCCAAGTTACATGAGTATGACAGAGGGTGACGATAAAATCGAAGAAGAGAGACGTCTATGTTATGTAGGGATTACACGTGCGAGAGAAAAGCTTTATCTTCTCAATACGCAACAAAGAACAGTGTATGGACGTACCCAAGCAAGTCTCAAATCAAGGTTCCTAAGAGAGCTCCCACTGGAGGTAACAAACTATAATCAGTTAGAATCCACATCAAACAGACGTCAAGCTATTCCCCTAACACCAATAGGCGGTGCACAGAAAATGACGTTGCAAACAAAAAATCCTTCAAATTCAAATAGTAGCTTCACATTAAATACAGTCAAAAATAATCAAAACAACGCATTTGGGCGTACCAATATTGGTCAAAAAAATGCATCACCAATGGTCGGTAAAGGTGCTGGATTTACTAAGAAAATAGAGAATTTGCCTAAAGTAGAACAAAACTTTGCAGCAGGTGATATGGTTAAGCATAAACTTTTTGGAGAAGGAACAATTACAAGAGTAGATCATACGGATGATGATGTTTTTGTAACAATAAACTTCAATAAAGGTGTAACTAAAAAGCTCAGCGTAAGATTTGCAAAGCTACAAAAACTTGGTTAAAAAAATAACAAACAATTACCATTTAAGGTAGTTTGTGTGCTATTAGTTGTAAAAATATTGAAATACCATTCTCAATTGATTATAGTATGGGAGTGGGAATTGCTTAAAGTAATATGATATATTATAGCGGATTGATCGGAAAAAATAAAAACAGATGTTTAGGGGAAAAAAGCCAATGACTTTGGGGAAGTCATTGGCTTTTTTGTATATTGCCACCTATTAATTTTCTATGATGTTACTATTAAATCAACTAATAAGTGACCTTAGTCACTTTTAGTATAAAAAGTATTGATGGAAGAAAAAGGAAGTGGTACAATAAAATAGTAAATATGAATATTAAATGTGAGTTTAGGGGTTGAGTGTATGAATACTTTAGACAAAGAAGAATTACAAGATCAAACAACTCTAGGGGAACTAATCACAATTACACGAGATTTTATTGCATTAGCGGATACGTTGCTTAGAGCGGGGAAAATTACAGAGCAAGAATATGATGAATTGACTTTTATCAAGAGAGATTTCTTGAAAAAGGCAGAAACTGAATTAGCATGAAGTATATAGAGCCTAGTATCAATGGATACCGGGCTTTTATTCTTTTCATAACATCAGTATAATAACAAGTAGAAGCGTAGCAAAATAGAAAGATTATAGAAAGAAAAGGAGTTAGACCATGAATCAGACTAAAATGGAACGCATGAAAGAACTCGTTCAGACTTTAAGTGAAGCAGCGTATGTCTATGAGCAAAAAGACAGAGAGCTTATGAGTAACTTTGAATATGATAAATATTATGATGAGCTTATTCAGTTGGAAAAAGAGACGGGTGTGATCTTAGCAGGTAGTGTGACTCAAAAGGTAGGTTATGAGGTAGCAAGTAGCTTGCCGAAAGTAACACATCCAAGTCGTATGCTTTCTTTGGATAAAACCAAGGAGGTCGCAAGGTTGCGTGAATTTGTGATGGCAAATACAGGATTGTTATCTTGGAAGCTAGATGGGTTAACTATTGTGTGTACTTATGATGGGGGTAAGCTCGTGCAAGCAGTGACACGTGGTAATGGGGAAATTGGAGAGGATGTCACAACGAATGCAAAGACATTCAAAAACTTGCCCCTTATGATTCAATATAAAGGAAGACTTGTGATTCGCGGAGAAGCGGTCATTACTTATAGTGAGTTTGAAAAGATTAATGAAAAACTACCCTTAGAAGAGAAATACAAGAATCCAAGAAACCTATGTAGTGGGAGTGTGAGACAGCTTAATTCTGCGATCACTGCCGCACGTAATGTGAGACTATATGCATTTGCTATAGTAGAGGGTGGTGAGACATTTGATACTAAAAGTGAACAGTTAGAGTGGCTCAAAACACAGGGATTTGAGGTTGTTGAATATAAGAAAGTAGCGCCAGAAAATATTGAAGAAGCAGTAACTTATTTTGGTGAGCAAATCAATCAGCAGGATTTTGCATCAGATGGACTGGTATTGACTTATGATCATATTGCCTATTCAAAAGGACTAGGAACAACAGCCAAATTCCCAAAGGATGCAATCGCCTTTAAATGGCAAGATGAGATCCGTGAGACAACGCTGAGAGAAATTGAATGGAACACATCACGTACAGGCCTTATTAATCCTGTAGCAATCTTTGAACCAGTGGATCTAGAAGGCACTACAGTTGAGCGTGCAAGTGTGCATAACCTTAGTATTTTAGAAGAACTCAAATTGGGGATTGGTGACACAGTGACAGTCTACAAGGCGAATATGATCATTCCTCAAATTGCTGAAAATCTTAGTGAGACAGGGCCTGTAGCTATTCCTGAGCACTGCCCAGTTTGCGGTGCAGAGACTGTGGTAAGGCAAGAAAAGACTGCTAAGGCACTCTATTGTCCAAATGGCAATTGTAAGGCGCAAAGGCTTAAGGCGTTTGAACATTTCGTTTCACGTGATGCTATGAATATTGAGGGACTATCAGAAGCAACTATTGCAAAGTTTGTAGCGCAAGGATTTTTGGAAGATGTGGTATCTCTTTATCACTTGTCTCGTTTTAAGTCAGAGATCGAGGCACTCGATGGTTTTGGTGAGAAGTCCTATGACCGCCTGATCAAATCTATCGAAAAATCAAGACAAACAACACTGCCGAGAGTAATCTATGGATTGGGAATTCTTCAAGTAGGACCGATGAATGCGAAACTCATTTGTAATCATTTTAAAAATGACTTAGATGCGATCATGAAAGCATCTATAGAGACACTTACTACTATTGAAGGCATTGGGCCAGTGATCGCAAAAGAAATGCATAATTACTTTGAACTAGAAGTCAACCGTCAGATGATCGAAAGGCTGATTGCTGAAATTGAACTAGAAAAGTTTGAAGAGGTAGACACAAGTGAGTCACCAATCGTAGGCAAAACATTTGTAGTAACAGGTGATGTGAATCATTTTGCCAATCGCAAGGCGCTTCAGGCAGAGATTGAAACATTGGGTGGTAAAGTGACAGGTTCGGTAAGTAAGAAGACAGATTACCTCATTAATAATGATAGTACATCTGCTTCAAGCAAAAATAAAAAAGCGCAGGAATTAGAAATCCCAATTCTCACAGAAGATGATTTCTTAAGACTAATTGGAAGATAGGAGTGACATAAGTGAAGTTAACAGCGAAGAGACTAGAATGTATTGCAGAAAAAGCAGCTATTGACTTAAATAAGCAAGAAGAGCAGTATTACCTGGATGAACTCAACAAAATTATTGATCTTTTTGAGCAAATTAAAGAGGTTGATACAGAGCAAATTACACCTTATTACACTACAGAGCATGAACAAGATTTTTTAGAAGAAACATATGCCCTTAAAGCATGGGTTTCTGAGTACTTGATGATGCCTCTTAGTGTGCTTGAATAGGGGGATTATGATGAAGACAATTTATGAGATGAGTCAGGCAATTAAAAGTGGTGAGATCACAAGTTATGAGCTTACCCAAAGGTATCTTGAACGTATTAAGATGCACAATCCGGAGCTTAATGCGTATATTACAGTTACTGCAGAAGCTGCATTGGCAAAGGCGACAGCCATAGATGAAGCGCTAGCAAGAGGCGAAGTCTTATCACCTCTTGCGGGTGTTCCTATGTCGCTGAAGGATAATATCTGTACAAAGGGGATAAGGACAACTTGTGGTTCGAAAATCCTGGAAGCATTTGTACCTGATGAAGATGCAACGGTGGCCGCGTTACTAGATGAAGCAGGTGCAGTCTTACTTGGAAAGGTCAATATGGATGAGTTTGGGATGGGTTCATCTAATGAAACTTCATATTTTGGGAAAGTACACAATCCAAGTCAGCGAGGTCGTATACCGGGAGGTTCTTCTGGAGGGAGTGCAGCAGCTGTTGCGGCTGAGTTATCTGCTTACTCTATAGGAACGGATACAGGTGGTTCTATCCGTCAGCCTGCGGCGTATTGTGGTGTAGTTGGAATGAAACCGACTTATGGCAGTGTATCTCGTCATGGTGTTGTGCCACTGGCTATGTCATTTGATCAAGTGGGGCCACTTACGCAGGATGTAAGAGATGCAGCACTTGTGTTGGATGTGATTGCGAAACATGATCCGAAAGATAAAATGTCTGTAGATAAAAAGCATACAGATTATATCAAGACATTAGAAGATGGGGTCAAAGGTATGCGCATAGGGATACCGAAGGAATACTTTGTAGAGGGGCTGAGTCTTGAAGTAAGGCATGAAGTTTTAAAAGCTGCTCAGATCTTGAAAGATCAAGGTGCAATAGTGGAGGAGATCTCTACGCCTCATATTCAGTATGCAATACCAACTTATTATATGATTACCTGCACAGAGGCTTCTGCGGGACTCAGTGTGTTAGAAGGAAATCGTACTGAAGGCTTTGGTAAGCAAGTGAAGAAGAGAATACTGCTTGGAAGTTATGTGAAAACATATGAAGGAGAATATCCTTATTACCAACAAGCGCTTAAGTTGCGTCAGCTTATCACAGACGAATTACTTGAAGTATTGAGTAATTATGATGCGATTTTAGCACCAACAACTCCAACAACTGCATTTGAAATGGGAGGGGCATTGACGCCAGTGGAGATGTACCTTTCAGATATTTATACTGTAAGTAGTAATATTGCAGGGACTCCAGCCATCTCAATTCCTTATGGATGTGATGCCAAAGGGTTACCGATTGGGGTACAGCTTGTGGGTGGTCATTTTGAAGAAGCGAAGTTGCTTCGTATCGCAAGGTGCTTGGAACAAAATAAAAATCAAATTTAATATAAAATTTTGAATATATATTCTAAAAAATAAAGGATATCACTTATAATAGTACTATGAATCATGAAGGGGAGGAAATATGATGAATAAGTACATAGAAAAAAAGTGGTATCCTTATTGTATTTGGATTCTAGTAGCACTGGTGTATGTGATTGTATTTTTTCATAGACTGGCAACTGGGGCTGTGAGGGAAGAGGTATTGACTGATTTTGGATTATTAGATTCGCCAAAGGGTGGGAGTTTGTTTACGATGTTGGGAGTAATGTATATGTATGCCTATATGTTGATGCAGGTGCCCACAGGAATATTGGCAGATACTTGGGGACCTCGTAAAACGATTGCAGCAGGAACGATGCTAGCAGCTCTAGGATCTATCATCTTTGGACTTAGCCCTCATATGGGAGTTGCATTCTTAGGTCGTTTTGTTGTAGGTATTGGTGTTTCGGTTACTTTTGTTTGTATACTCAAGATCATTGCAGATTGGTTTCCAAAAGAACGGTTTGCGACCATGTCTGGGATGACCTCTTTTGTAGGGAATATAGGGTCACTTCTTGCACTAACGCCGCTTGTTGTTATGACGGATGCAGTGGGATGGCGAACAGTATTTATTGTAATAGGTTGTGTGAGTATGGCGATGGCAATTCTATGCTACTGTGTGATTAGAGAAAAACAAGTATCTATTAAGGTGGTGGAACAAGAAGATCAGGAACCTATGATAAAGATACTGGGGAGTATGCTAAGAAATAAAAAGTTATATCCACCTATGGTGATTTTTGCACTTACTTTTGGATCGACAATGGCACTTACCGCAAACTGGGGGGTGACCTTGCTTATGGACGTGTATGGTGTAGAGAAGGTAGCAGCCACAAATGTACTTAGTATGGTGACGCTAGGGGTAGCAATAGGGTGTGTGGCCATCGGTAAACTAGGGGATACACTAGGGAGTGCCCGCAAACCAATGCTACTATTTGGTGGTGTACATTTTGTTTGTTGGGTCATCTTTGCCACAGGGATCGTATCTTTTAAAGGTTTGTATATCCTCTTTTTTGTGTTAGGACTCAGTGGAACGAGTTTTATCGTCAGTTGGGGGTATGCAAAACAACAGTATCCACAGAGGTATTCAGGTATGGCTATGTCGTTGATGAATTTTGCTGGTTTCTTAGGTGGAGCACTTATTCCTCAGCTGGTAGGGGGGATCTATGATCTGCTGGCACAAGGAGCGCACAAACAGCTATGGCAGATTGTATTGGTTGTGTTAACAGGTTTGATAGGAATTGCATTCGTGAATATCATATTTATCCAAGAAAATGGAAAAAAGTGAGACAAAGTAAGAGAAAGATTCGTCTTAGATAGAGACGAATCTTTTTTTACTTCTAAAATGTTACAAAAGTATTAAATAGTTTTGTCATATAATGGTTTTTTTGATATAATAAAAGAAGTAAATATAAGAATAGAATGACAACATTTGTTAAGGAGGAAGCGACATGAAAAAAGAGTTACGACAGCTCGCATTGGGTATGATTGTGTGTGGAATGAGCTTAAATAGTGTGAGTACTTGGGCTATGGAACTTGTATATGATGGCAAGGTGCATGCATACAATGAAAAGCCTATTCATTTATATATCAATGATGAAAAAATCGAGACGAAAGTAATGCCACCAGTTCAAATTGATGGACGTGTATTGGTACCTGCTAGAGAGGTATTTGAGCCATTAGGTGCGGAAGTTGAGTGGAAGGCGTATGAAAAGAAAGTCTATGTGCAATACAAGGATAGCCTTATTGTATTAGGAATGAATGAGTCTACAGCTTGGGTGGATGGTGAAGACGTCTTATTAGATGTGCCTGCTAAATCCATTAATGATAAGATTATGGTACCTGTACGCTTTATTAGTGAAGAAATTGGATTTGGTGTGGAATGGATTTCAGGAGAAGAGCGAGAAGTACGCATTACAGTGGATGCTGAAGATGGTGGGCAAACACCTGAGGTTATTCCGCCAACTCAACCAGAAGAGCCGGTCGTGCCAGAACCAACACCAGAACCCACACCAGAACTAGAGCCAGAGCCAAAACCAGAACCACCAAGTGGTTCAGCAGATAGTCTCAAAGAAAGTGATTATATTACGATTCCAGCAGCACCGGGACAAAATACAACTTTCCCAAGCCTTGGCAAGGGTGATCGCTTACTCAGTACATTATCAGGTGTGGGTGAGGTCTATATGGGCAATACACGCCAATTTGAAAGCATGTGTGAATCGATGGCATTTCCAACAACAACGATTCAAAATGTAGGTGTCCTAAATGGAAGTACAACAACGGTTTATATTGATGCAATAAGTGAAATCAGCGATTTCAAAGCTTCTATGGAAGATGGTAAATTGATTGTTGATATTGAAGGAAGTATAAATGGGCTAGGTGCTTCAATTACCCCAGCAACCAACCCTTATATCAAACAAATACGTACAAGCCAATATGCAAAAGAAACAACACGTGTGGTATTTGATCTCAAATCAGTAGCAAATGCAAATGTAACGCTGATGGAAAATCGTATGGGAATTCAAATTGAACTTATGCCACAAGAACTTGAACTTGTAGCAACAGGTCAAGAAAATGTAGGTGAATATATTGTGTTACAAAATGTAGTGCCAAGTCAGATTGAAATGAATGAAGACCCAGAAAATCATCGTATGACCATTACAATCCCGAATGCAAAGTTAGGAAGCGGAATTGATTGGTCAGGAATGAATCAAAAACATATTCAACGCGTTAAAGGTAAGGAGACTTTTGAGGGGGTTGAGTTGACTGTAGATTTTGGTGCGCGTAGTCAAGTTGCAACTGCTATCAAAGAGATTTCAGGACATACATATATTCGTGTAACAGAGTCTGATCTTAAAAATGTTACGTATACCAATGAAGGAAATCCTGTGATTACACTGAGTAAAACAGGTGGTCTGACACTGGGACAGGTACGTTTGAGGGATGATTATAATAATAAAAAACTTATTATTGACCTTGGAGATTATTATAAGGACTTCTTTAAAGAAGGTGTTTTAAATGTTCAAGACTCAAGAGTGAATCGCCTTTATATTACAACAGATAGTACAACAAAGCTTGTAATTGAGGGGAAAACAGTACAAGCTGTGAATGTCTATGAGACAAGCGATCACATTCAAATTGAACTTGTAAAGCCAAAAGAAAAATATGGACGTATTGTTGTAGTAGATCCAGGCCATGGTGGTAGCGATGGTGGAGCAGGTGCCAATGGTGTGCGTGAAAAAGAAATTAATCTTGAACAGGCCATGCTTATTTATGATTTGCTAGAACGTGATCCATCAATAAAAGTTTATACGACACGAAAAAGTGATGTCTATCCATCACTTACTGCACGTACAGATCTTGCCAATGATATTGAGGCGGATATCTTTGTGAGTGTACATAATAACTCTGCAGGTTCAACAGTAAAAGGAACAGAAGTACTTTATTATCCAAGTTCATCAGATTCAAGGAGCCAAAGTATGGCACAGATTATCCAAAGAAAAATCGTAAATTATTGTGGTAATGTAGATCGTAAGATCAAATCAAGACCAGATCTTGCGGTACTTCGAAATAGTCGTATGCCGGCAATCTTGCTTGAAGGAGGCTTCCTTACCAACAAAGAAGACGCTGCGAAGATGAAAGATCCGGCCTACAATCAACAATATGCGCAGGCAGTTTATGATGGTATTGTAGAAATATTTGATACACTGTCATTTCGATAATAAACAATGAGAAAAAAGTAACTAGAGTCGCTTCTAGTTACTTTTTTTGTTGAACGTTTTTTCTTGAAAAGATGGGATAAGCATGGGACAATGATACAAAGGGGTTGGTATTTTATGGAAAAACGTAAAAGAGGAAAATTTATTGCTTTTGCTGTTGTACTTTTTTTTATATTTACTGAAACAATCTATGCAAAGGCAATGGATCCCAAAAGTTTATCACCTGTCATTCAAAGCATTAAGGAAGAGAGTGGAATGACTTCACAAATCAAGGTTTTGAGCGTAAAATATGAAGAGGACAAGGTCACAATTAATCTATCTAAAGAATTAGTAGCATATGGTGGCGGAACCTATACTGAATATATTATAGGGGCGAAGCTGATGGAGTGGGTATTTACACATACTGAGGCTAATATGATGTGTCTGCAGATAGAAGGTAAAGATGTTTTATTACCTGAAGGCAGTGATTATAGTGCATGTACGCGCGAAAATTATGAGGCATATTATAAGCTCCCTTAAAGGAGACTGAAGATGAAACAAATCATATTTGCAACACAAAACCAAGGAAAAGTGAAGGAAATTAAAGAGATTTTATCAGATTTACCAGTAGAAGTTTTGACAATGTCAGAGGCTGGACTTGATATGGAGATCGAAGAGAATGGGGAGACGTTTGAGGCGAATGCAACAATTAAGGCAGAAGCATTGAGTCGATTGACAGACGCACTGATCTTAGCAGATGATTCAGGACTTGAGATTGATTACTTAGGCGGCGAACCGGGTGTATACTCTGCGCGTTATCTTGGAAAAGATACACCTTATACAATCAAGAATCAAATTATCATCGATAAACTTGCAGAGGCTAAAGGTGATGAGCGTACGGCACGCTTTGTGTGTGTCATCGCTGCAGCGATGAGGGGCAAAGAGTCGGTAACAACAAGAGGGACTATTGAAGGTTATATTGGATACGAATCACGCGGTGAAAATGGGTTTGGCTATGATCCAATCTTCTATGTGGAAGGGACAGAGCAGTCAACAGCAGAGCTTTCGCCAGAGATGAAAAATGCGATTAGCCATAGAGGAAAGGCTCTTAGAAGTATGAAGGCACATATTAGAGCAATTCTGGAGGTATAAGGGTGAAAGTATTAGTTATTAGTGATACACATGGACGAATAGAGCGCGTAGGTTACTTGATCAACATGTTAAAACCCTATGGATTGACGCATGTATTGCATGCAGGGGACTGTATCACAGACACATTAGAACTTCAAAAAAAATACCCTCATCTTGTTATAGAAGGTGTTCCGGGTAACTGTGATTTTAGAGATTATGGTATTGAACGTCATCGTCTTGTAGAAGTAGATGGGCTGCCTATTTTTTTAACGCATGGGGACAAGCATCATGTGAAATATGAGTATGATGAACTTTATATTGATGCGGTGGCGCATGAGGCGAAAATAGCTATATTTGGTCATACGCACTCAGCATTTAAAGAAAAGAGGGAGGGGGTCTTGTTACTCAATCCAGGAAGTTTGACACAACCAAGAGATACAACCTACCCATCCTTTGCTATTTTAGAAATTGAAAATGGCATGTTAAAAAGTGCTGAAATCAAGTTATTGCAAAGGGTTGATCAAATTAGCAGCCATCCCTATTTCTAAGTGGACTTCATATACGTGAAAAAAAATAAAAAAACTTGGGGAAAGGTGTTGACGTAACCGCTCAATTTATGTATAATACATTTTGTCAGTCGAGGCAAGCGCTTCACTGAAAAAGATGTTTACCTAAATTAAGCGGGTGTAGTTCAATGGTAGAACACCAGCCTTCCAAGCTGGCCACGTGGGTTCGATTCCCATCACCCGCTCTATGTATCCATAGCTCAGCTGGATAGAGCAACGCCCTTCTAAGGCGTGGGTCCGGGGTTCGAATCCCTGTGGATACGTATGGTGGGGATAGCTCAGTTGGTTAGAGCGCCAGATTGTGACTCTGGAGGCCGTGGGTTCGATTCCCATTCTTCACCCTTAGTAGTATATTGGGTTATCGCCAAGCGGTAAGGCACAGGATTTTGATTCCTGCATTCGAAGGTTCGAATCCTTCTAGCCCAGTTTCTAGTAGCTTGTATGACAAGTTATTGGAGTATTGTGGGTCACTAGCTCAGTTGGTAGAGCACTTGACTTTTAATCAAGTGGTCCCGGGTTCGAGCCCCGGGTGGCTCATATGCGGATGTGGCGGAATTGGCAGACGCACTAGACTTAGGATCTAGCGCCTATGGCGTGGGAGTTCGACTCTCCCCATCCGCATGATTTTTATCATGCTAAATGAATAGAATCGCAAGTATTTGCGGGTGTAGTTCAATGGTAGAACACCAGCCTTCCAAGCTGGCCACGTGGGTTCGATTCCCATCACCCGCTTGTGTATCCATAGCTCAGCTGGATAGAGCAACGCCCTTCTAAGGCGTGGGTCCGGGGTTCGAATCCCTGTGGATACGCTATATTGGGTTATCGCCAAGCGGTAAGGCACAGGATTTTGATTCCTGCATTCGAAGGTTCGAATCCTTCTAGCCCAGTGTGGAAAAAAGGTCGTTAGATTACTAACGACCTTTTTGTTTACCCTAAAATAAATAATATGTTTATGAATAATAAATGACCAAGTCATACAATAAAAGCACCCAGCTGAGCTGGGTGCTTTTATGAACGGATCAGATTATTATTCAGTGATTGGAACACCATACATTGCAAGATGGTTGTTCTTGTAGCGATTGTCATGAGTGATTTCTTCTCCGAACCACTCTGGTGGTGTGAACTTGGACGCATCACTTGGAGCGTCAAATTCTACCTCTACAGTCATAAGACCCTCTAGGCAACCGTGATAAATATCAAGCTCTGCAGTTAAAGTTTTATTTAAGGGAATGAAATAACGTGTTTTTTCAACAGCATTAAATTCTACTTTTGGCCATAAAGCTTCAAATTGCTCCTCTGTCAACTCAAGTTCAAATTCTTCTCGGATCATATGTCCTTGAGATTTCATACAGAGACTAAAGTGCTTGTTCATTTGTCGAATACGAATTACTGGATCAGTAGATATGTATCCTTGGGTAACCTTTTCGTTTTTCACTTGTCTAAGTGATGGTTCGTGTTTAATGAGAAATTTACGTTCGATTTCCATGGCAGTACCTCCTTGATTGACATCGGATAAGGTTAGTATTTAGGTTAAGCAATACTTATAAGCTAATTCTATTTTAACATATAAATGTATAAAAGATATATAATAAAATTGACGATATTTTATTATAAAATATAGCACTTGTATATATTTTATAATAATAGTATTATAAATCTGTAAATTAATTATATTTTGAAAATTTGGAGGATTATATGAAGGTAGCTGTATTATTCGCAACAGGATATGAAGAAATTGAAGCTTTATCAGTGGTTGATGTGCTAAGACGTGCTCAGATTGATACTATGATGGTGGGTATTGAAGATGAATACGTAACAAGTAGCCGTGCAATCACTATAAAAATGGATACAACACTCAATAATCTTAATAAGGATACTATAGATTTTCTAATATTACCAGGGGGCATGCCTGGTGTAAAAAATCTTTATGAAAATAACATTGTGCAAGAATGGGTAAAAGATTTTGATGCCCAACAAAAGAAAATAGGTGCCATCTGTGCTGCGCCAAGTATCCTTGGGAGGTTAGGTGTACTTAAGGGGAAATGTGCAACGTGTTATCCTGGATTTGAACAAGATCTAGAAGGTGCGACACTGCGTGAAGAGCGTGTGGTAGAGGATGGGCATGTGATTACAGGGATCGGAGCGGGTGCTTCACTAGAATTTGCTTTTAAGATTCTTGAGATCATCAAAGGTAAGGATGAAGCGGATCAAATCAAGATGGGTATGATTACCAACTTCTAAAAGAGTGCGTACAATCAAAAAGCAGTCTAGAAACTTAGCGAATGATAAGTCTCTAGACTGCTTTTTATAGTAAATGAATCGATTGATTCCAATCAAAAACGAAAAATTGAAATATGAATCTGAGAAAATAACTGCATAAGATCATTACTATGTACCACTGTTAAGCCGAGTGCTGAAAAAGCATGATTGACTTTATCAATACTAAGTTCATAGATATATGCAATAATTTCAGGCGTATAGCTTGCTAGGCTACTGTAGCGCCATTGTCTTTGAATAAGCTTGCAAATGTAAGAAGAAGAATAACTAACAATTGTAAAAAAATCCACCAAACTAATAGTGGCAATTTCATGAGCCATCATGATAGTCGTTACTTCGTCAATGGACATTTGGAGCACTGATGCCACATCTTCTGCCGTATAAGGTGCGTCAGTGGTTTTGAGAAGCAAATCAATTGCTTTAAGTTTTGGAGCGATATTCTGATTGTAAATCGTCTTAAACGATACCACCATTGAATCACTTGAAGATTGATTTTCCATACAACTACCCTTTCTGATGAAACACAAAACATCACACAAGTTGATTATAAAACAAAAGAAACATACATACTATATGTAATACTTGGAAGGCTACTGGGGTAAATTGAAGTTAAGGAATACTCAAAGTTTTGGGGCATTTATTTGTAATATAAATAATATAGATTTTATAAGCTTTGTATGCTATAATAATTGAATGTTAAATTAGAATGCTATCATCATGATTTGAGATAGAAAACCAAACCCTAAGGAGGAACTCTTGAAATGAATACACAAGTAAAATCACTAGAAAATAGTCAAGTTGAATTAACAGTAGAAGTAGGGGCAGAGGTAGTTGCAAAAGCTGTAAACGCTGCTTATAACAAAATGAAAAACCAATTCAATATCCCAGGTTTCCGTAAAGGTAAAGTACCTAAAGCGATGATCGAAAAAACATACGGAGCTGGCGTATTCTATCCAGAAGCTGCTGACATCATTATCCGTGAAACATTAAAAGATGCTGTTGATAGCAACAACATTGAAATCGCTGCACTTATTCGTGAAGAAGATTTAAAAGTAACAGAAATGTCAAACGAAGGTATGAAATATGTTGCTAACGTAACAATCAAACCAGAAGTTGAGATTGGTGAATACAAAGATTTAGCTGTAGAAGTTGAAAGTCCAGTTGTAACAGATGAAGAAGTTGATGCAGCAGTAGCAGCAGAAGCTGAAAAAAATGCAAGAGAAATCGCTGTAACAGATCGCGCTGTTGAGCCTCAAGATAAAACACTTATCGATTTCGAAGGATTCGTTGATGGCGTAGCATTCGAAGGTGGAAAAGGAACAGACTACTCATTAGTAATCGGTTCAAAATCATTCATCGAAGGTTTCGAAGATCAATTAATCGGTAAAAACGTTGGGGAAGAAGTAGAAGTAAATGTAACATTCCCAGCTGAATACCAAGCAGCAGAATTAGCAGGAAAACCAGCTACATTCAAAGTAACTGTAAAAGAAATCAAAGTTAAAGAATTACCAGAAATCAATGATGATTTTGCAGCAGACGTTTCAGAATTTGAAACATTAGCTGAATACAAAGCAAGCATTAAGGAAAAACTTACAACACAAAAAGAAGAAGCTTCTAAATCAAATGCAGAAGATGCAGCAATCGAAAAAGCAGTAGAGAATGCTAAAGTAGTTGTACCAGAAGCAATGATCGAAGAGCAAGTAGATAGAAACGTAAAAGAATTCGGTATGCGTATGAAACAACAAGGTTTAGAGCTTGAGCAATACCTTGGATTCGTAGGTCAAGACATGGAGACATTCAGAGGAAACTTTGCTAAAGATGCTGAGTACCAATTACGTTCACGTCTTGTACTTGAAAAAATCGTAGAAGTTGAAAACTTTGAAGTATCTGAAGAAGAGTTAAACACTGAGATTGCTAACTTAGCGGCTCAATACAAAATGGAAGCAGACAAACTTGCAGAATCTATGGGTGAATACGAAAGAAAAATGTTCACATCAGATTTAAGAGTTCAAAAAGCTGCAAGATTAGTAGCAGATACAGCAAAAGTATCTTACAAATAAGAAATTTAGAGAGAGTTAATACTCAAG
>JBOFIR010000121.1:0-7812 GCA_051650265.1 Cellulosilyticaceae bacterium | reverse complement strand
TAGATGGAAGGAAAGATTGTGTTCTTACCTGGGGAGGTCTCATGGACGTATGGAAACAAAGTGTATGAAATACGGTTGAAATAAGATTTATCATGAGAAGTCAGCAGAGGTCATAGTACGAAATGGGGTTAACACCATTCCGGAAGGACTGAACTTTAGGAGGTGAAAGTCAATGAATGTTACTAAAGAAGGAATTAAATACAGACAACTTCAAATAGAAAACTATCTGCAAATGGTATCTGCGGAACAGAAAGAGTATGCAGAAGTGTATGCTTCTTCAAGGATAACTGAAAACAACATCACTAACACAGGCATGTCAAAGGATGGTTTGCTAGAGAAAATATTAGATAGAAACAACTTAAACCAAGCGTTTGAGAAAGTGAAATCTAATAAAGGTGCAGGAGGGATTGATGGGATGGGAGTAGAGCATCTTCTAGCATATCTCAAAGAGAACAACAAGACACTAATCGAACAAATCAAGGAAGGTAAATACCGACCGAATCCTGTAAGAAGGGTAGAAATACCAAAAGAAGATAAAGGAAAAGTAAGAAAACTAGGGATTCCAACAGTAGTAGATCGGGTAATACAACAAGCAATAGCCCAAGTATTAACCCCAATCTACGAAAAGCAATTCTCAGAAAGTAGTTATGGATTTAGACCAAGAAGGAAAGCACATGATGCTATGGCTAAATGTATTGAAGAGGGGAACAAAGGCTACAAGTACGTGGTAGATATGGACTTAGAGAAATACTTTAATACAGTCAATCAAAGTAAACTCATCGAAATACTGTCACGTACAATCAAAGATGGAAGAGTCATTTCGCTCATCCATAAATTCTTGAAAGCTGGAGTTGTAGAGAAACATACATTTAAGAAAACGGGAGTAGGTGTACCGCAAGGAGGTCCACTAAGTCCACTTTTAAGTAATATCATGCTCAACGAACTAGACCAAGAACTAGAAAGGCGAGGACATAAGTTTGTAAGATATGCAGATGACCTGATGATACTGTGTAAAAGTAAGAAAAGTGCAAAACGTACACTTGAGAAGATTGTGCCATTTATAGAAAAGAAACTATACCTAAGGGTGAACCATGAGAAAACAGAGGTAGCATACATAGGAAAAGTGAAATTTCTAGGTTTTTCATTCTATAAGAATAAAGATGGTATGAGGTTGAGAGTACATCCAAAAACGATAGCTAAGATGAAGTCAAAAGTGAAAGAACATACGCAGAGAAGTAATGGGTATGGAAATGAGAAACGAATAGACAAACTGAAAAGGTATATCAGAGGATGGATTAATTACTTTAAAATAGCGGATATGAAGCAACTGCTTATGAGAACAGACGAATGGATGAGGCGAAGACTAAGAATGGTTTACTGGAAACAATGGAAAAAAAATCAAAACGAGATATAGAATGCTCAAACACTATGGAATAGATGAATGGAAAGTCTGGGAATACGCAAATACAAGAAAAGGCTACTGGAAAATCTCCAACAGCCCAATCTTAAGTCGTAGCCTAGATAATCAAACATTGAAGGAGCTAGGATACTTATATTTCACTGATTACTACAGACAAGTCAGTGTAAACTAAAGAACCGCCGTATACCGAACGGTACGTACGGTGGTGTGAGAGGTCGGTAGATAAAATAATTAGCTACCTCCTACTCGATTGCAAAATAATAAAGAGTAAAAATAGGACAATGCATAAAGTTAACAAAAGAAATTCATTTTGATATAAATAAATCGTAATGAATTAGGCAATATCTAGGTAGTAAATCATATATTTGCAAGAACACGATTTTAATCTTGTAAAAATATGGAAAATATAACTTAAAAAATGCATTTTCATAAGAGAATAGACATATTATATAAATGTTTAGAAGTATAAATTGGTAGTTAAAGGGGGATCAGTATGGTGAGAAAAAAGATAGCTAAAGTATTAGCAATAATGTTAGCGGCGACATTAGCATTATCCGGTTGTAGTGGTAGTGGTGGTGGAAGTGAAGTAAAAAAAGAAGCGCGGTTGGTATCCGGTGGGGAGCCTGGGTCACTTCATCCTGCAACAGCTCAAGGAACACATGAGTCTATTATCTTGGATCATATTTTTGAAGGATTAATGAAGCGAGATGAAACAGGCAAAGTTGTACCTGGGATGGCAAAAGACTATAAGATTAGTGATGATAAGCTTACATATACTTTCACACTAAGAGATGATGCTAAATGGTCTAATGGTGATCCTGTAACAGCTGGAGACTTTGAATATTCATGGAAGTATGCTTTAAATCCTAATACGGCATCTAACTATGCTTATCAGCTTTATTATTTAGAGGGCGGAGAAGCATTTAATACAGCAGATACAGCCTCTGTAAGTGCGGATGATTTGAAGGCATTAGAAGATAAAGTCGGTGTTAAAGCGGTAGATGATCATACACTAGAAGTTAAATTATCACAGCCTACACCTTATTTCTTAGAGCTATGTGCATTCTATACTTATTATCCAATAGATCAAAAAGTACAAGAGGAAAATCCAGATTGGGCAACTGATGGTGCCACCTTTGTTTGTAATGGCCCTTTTATGGTGACTGAATGGAATCATGACCAAAACGTGAAGGTTGTTAAAAATGATAATTACTACAATAAAGATAAAGTCAACTTAACAGATATTACTTTTAACATTTTAGAAGATCAAAATACAGCATGGCAAATGTATCAAAACAATGAAATTGATGTAGATTTTGATCTGCCAACAGAGGTGCTTGGTCAATTAAGGGCTGAAAATAATGTTGAATTAAAGGTTACACCAGAATTATCTACGTATTTTTATCGCTTTAATACAACTGTAAAGCCATTTAATAATGTAAAAGTACGTAAAGCACTTACTATGGCTATTAACCGCCAAGAGTTAATTGATAATGTTACTTTAGGTGGGCAGTTTCCAGCTTATGCACTCGTACCAAGTGTACCTGATGCAAAGGGAGATTTTAGAGAGAATGGTGGCAACTATATTACTGAGAATTTAGATGGAGCTAAACAACTTCTAGCGGAAGGGTTGAAAGAAGAGGGAATGGATACACTCAGCTTTACAATTCTTTATAACACCAGTGAAGCACATAAAAAGATTGCAGAAGCAATCCAACAAATGTGGAAAAAGCTTGGTGTAGATGTACAACTTGAAAACACAGAATTCCGAGTTAAACTTGATAGAGAGCATGCACTGGACTACCAAGTTTCTCGTGCAGGTTGGGTTGGAGACTATGTTGATCCGAATACTTTCCTTGATATGTATACTTCTTGGAGTACACAAAATGATACGGGGTGGACATCACCAGAATATGATCAGCTAATTAAGGCTGCCGGGACAGAATTTGATGCGACTAAACGTATGGATTACTTGCATCAAGCTGAGACGATGTTGATGGATCAAATGCCAATTATGCCTATTTATTTTTATACAAAAGCTATTATGCAAAAACCTTATTTAGTCAATACAGTTAAAGTAGCTAACCGTGAGATAAGTTTGGTTTATGCTGATATCGCTGATGAAAATAAATAACAGCTATGTTGTAGATGCCCCTTAATGGGGCATTTACTCTATAAAAGAGAGGGGGACGCGCATGTTACGTTACATAGTAAAAAGATTTCTTATGGGACTTGTAACACTTTGGGCGGTTATTACGATCACTTTTGTGATCATGCATACCATACCGGGCAATCCTTTTTCAAAAGAAGGAAAGATGCCACCGGGTGTATATAACAACTTAATGAGACATTATAATCTCGATAAACCAAAAAGTGAGCAATATGTCCTGTATCTAAAGAATCTTGCAAAATTAGATTTAGGACCTTCTATTACAAATAAGACACGTACTGTTAATGATTATATTAAAGATAACTTTCCTGTATCGCTTCAACTAGCAGTTGTTGCATTAATCTTTGCAACGGTATTTGGTATTTTGCTTGGAATTATTGCTGCACTCAGGCGTAATGGATGGCCAGATTATTTGTGTACGATTATTGCAATTATAGGGATATCGGTGCCGAGTTTCATTATGTCTACAGTTATGATTGATGTGTTTGCCGTTAAGCTTCATCTAGTTCCTACATCTGGGTGGGGAAAACTTGAAAATCGTATTTTACCAACCATTGCCCTCAGCTTGATGCCATTAGCTTACATTGCACGGATGATGCGGTCAAGTATGATAGAGGTAATGGGTCAGGACTATATCAAGACGGCAAAAGCAAAAGGGTTATCAAGTACGCAAGTTGTCCTTAAACATGCACTTAGAAATGCTATTATACCTGTAACGACAGTAGTAGGTATAACAGCAGCTAATATGGTGGTGGGAAGTTTTATTATCGAAAAGATTTTTAGAATTCCTGGGCTTGGAAAGTATTTTACACAATCTGTATTTAACCGTGACTACCCTGTTATTTTGGGAACGACTATTTTTTATAGTGCAATTCTTATATTTATGAATTTCATCGTAGATATTCTATACGTTATCATTGACCCAAGGATACGTTATGAAAATGCGAAGAAAAAGAAAAGAAAAGGTAAAGAAAATACTGTAAGTGACTGGGGGTTAGAAGATGAGTGAGAAGGTGATGTTTACAGAAGAACTTTTTGAAAAAGCAGAACATCAGTTTGAACATGCAGAAGCACTGAGTAAACCAAGTCTTACTTATTGGGCAGATGTATGGCGTAGATTACGACAGAATAAACTTGCTATGGTAGGGTTAACAATTATTATCATTCTTATTTTAATGGCGATTTTTGCCCCTATGTTTAGTCAATTTAGTTATGAGGCGCAGGACTTTGCCAACAAAAATGTAGCACCTAATAGCACTTATTGGTTTGGAACGGATAGTTTGGGGAGGGATTTGTGGACCAGAGCTTGGCACGGTGCGAGAATCTCTTTGATGATTGGAACACTTGCAACTTTAATTGAATTTATGATTGGGGCTGTATACGGAGGAATTTCTGGAAGTATTGGGGGTAGAGTTGATAATATCATGATGCGTTTTGCTGAGATTCTATATAGCATTCCCTATATGCTTATCGTTATTCTTTTTGTTATCGTATTGGGAAGAGGTTTATTTCCTCTGATTATTGCCATGGTTATTACAGGGTGGATGGGTATGGCAAGATTAGCTAGGGGGCAAGTATTACAACTTAAACAACAAGATTACGTACAGGCGTCAGAAGCATTAGGCAGTGGGGTCATGTGGCGTTTAAGAAAACATTTGATTCCAAATATGTTAGGGCCTATTTTAGTCAATTTGACGCTTTCAGTCCCCACTGCAATTTTTGCAGAGTCCACATTGAGTTTCTTGGGATTAGGTGTGCAGGCACCTAAAGCAAGTTGGGGTTCTATGGCGAATGAAGCTTTAACGAGTTTGTTTACAGGATTTGAATATCAGTTGCTTGTACCAGCAATTTTAATTTCTTTAACAATGTTTGCATTTAATGTACTTGGAGATGGTCTAAGAGATGCTTTGGACCCTCAGTTGAGAAAATAGGGGGGGAGAAAATGGAGAAATTATTAGAAGTTCAGAACTTACATGTTTCTTTTCAGACTTATGCAGGGGAAGTTCATGCTGTAAGAGGTGTAAACTTTGAAATGTATAAAGGGGAATGTATAGGAATAGTTGGGGAGTCTGGGTGCGGGAAAAGTGTGACAGCACAATCAATCATGCAGTTGCTAAAAGTACCACCAGCACATTATAAAGATGGAAAAATCTTATTTAATGGGGTAGATTTGCTCACAAAGAGTGAAAAAGAGATGCAAAGTATTAGAGGTAATGATATTAGTATGATATTTCAAGACCCTATGACGAGCCTAAATCCTACACAAAAAGTTGGTAAGCAAATTGCCGAGGTATTGATTAAACATAAACAACTCAAGAAAGCGGATGCACTCAAAGAGGCAGAAAAAATTCTAGACATGGTAGCTGTGTCAGAGCCACACAAACGGATTCACCAGTATCCCTATCAGTTTTCAGGGGGAATGAGGCAAAGAGCGATGATTGCACTAGCACTAGCCTGTACCCCAGGGTTGTTGATCGCAGATGAGCCAACAACAGCACTTGATGTAACGATTCAAGCCCAAATTTTGGAGCTCTTACAGGAATTGCAACAGAAATTGGATATGTCAATTATGTTAATCACGCATGACTTAGGGGTAGTTGCTAAAATGTGTGATCGTGTGATTGTGATGTATGCTGGGCAGATTGTAGAGCAGGGGAAAGTAGAAGACATTTTTTATGCGCCAAAACACCCCTATACCAAGGGATTATTAAAGGCTATACCAAGAATAGATATGGATCGTAATGAAAAGCTTAAAACAATTATAGGAACACCTCCAGATTTATTTATTCCTCCTATGGGGTGTGGATTTTTTGCAAGATGTGATGAAGCAATGAAGGTGTGTGAAACATATATGCCAGATATGGAGAAAATGGGAGAGGGACATGAAGCTGCTTGTTTTCTTAATCACCCGCTTTGTCCGCAGTGCGAGGGGTTAAAGTCATAACTTAAGGAGGAAAACGATGGAGAATCAAGAAGTGTTATTAGAAGTAAATGGGTTAAAGAAATACTTTGATGTAGAGCATAGCACATTAAAGGCAGTAGATGGTATTACTTTTACATTACATAAAGGAGAAACTTTGGGCTTGGTAGGGGAAAGCGGCTGTGGAAAATCTACTGCTGGGAAGACTATATTAAGACTTTATGAACCAACAGAAGGAAAGGTAATTTTTAAAGGAGCAGATATTTCAGAGCTACCTAAGAAAAAGCTTAAAGAAGTGCGTAAGCAAATGCAGATTATTTTTCAAGATCCTTATGCATCACTTAATCCGCGGATGACAGTTCAAGATATTATTGGCGAGCCTATTGATATTCATCATTTAGCAAAAGGAGAAAAGCGTAAAGCACGTATCAAAGAACTTTTAGAACTTGTGGGACTCAATGAAGAACATATGTCAAGGTTTCCACATGAGTTTAGTGGGGGACAAAGGCAACGAGTAGGTATTGCACGTGCGCTTGCAGTAGAACCAGATTTTATTGTATGTGACGAACCAATCTCTGCATTAGATGTATCAATACAAGCACAGGTAGTGAATCTCATGAAACAATTACAAGAGGAGTTGGGACTTACTTATCTTTTTATTGCTCATGATTTATCTATGGTACGCTATATATCAGATCGTATACTGGTAATGTACCTAGGAAATATGGTAGAGTTGGCAACCAGTGATGTACTTCATAGTAATCCCTTACATCCGTATACTAAAGTTCTTTTATCAGCCATACCTATAGCAGACCCTAAGAAAGAACAGGAAAAACAACGTATTGCAGTTAAGGGAGAAATACCCAGCCCGATTGATCCACCGGATGTTTGCCCATTTTGTACGAGATGCCCACAAGTTATGAGGTGTTGTAAGAAACAAAAACCTGAGTGGAAAGAAATTGAAAAAGGACATTTTGTAGCATGCCATCTTTACCCATAGTATAAACCTCCTTGTGTCTGACAAGGAGGTTTATAAGTTTTCTGAATAAATAGAAATTAAAAAAGTCGAAAAAACCTCTTTACAACTTTTTAAACCAATGATACAATAAGCAAGTCGTTAAAGACAAAAGATTTATGTCAATAAGGCCCATTGGTCAAGCGGTTAAGACACCGCCCTTTCACGGCGGTAACAGGAGTTCGATTCTCCTATGGGTCAGTTTTCGGGGTGTGGCTCAGTTTGGCTAGAGCGCCTGATTTGGGTTCAGGAGGCCGCAGGTTCAAGTCCTGTCACTCCGGTTTGTA
>JBOFIR010000120.1:0-11857 GCA_051650265.1 Cellulosilyticaceae bacterium | reverse complement strand
AAATATTCTCTAACAGACTTGAAATATGATTTATTATCTGTTAAAATAGCAGTTGTTATGTCACGGATTTATTGAACAAGGAGGTGTTTCAAATGGCAAAATGCGAAATTTGCTCAAAAGACGTGCACTTTGGTATTAAAGTAAGCCACTCTCATAGAAGATCAAATAAAATGTGGAAAGCTAACGTAAGAAAAGTTAGAGTAGCACAAAACGGTGCTATCAAAACAATGAACGTGTGTACACGTTGCTTACGTTCTAACTTAGTGACTCGTGCTTAATAGTCTGACCTATTCCATATGATGCTTCTTTGAAGCTCCTGTGGAATTTTTATTAAAAAAAGAAGCGTATCTACGCTTCTTTTTTTATACCCATTTTCAGGTTATTCTATTCAATCTTAGTGAGGTTTATAAACCTTTCCTACAATTTTTCCTAACCATCTTGGTAGCTTGATTACATATATCTTCATTATTTTGACCTCCATCAACTACAAATTAAGATATAGCCTAAAAAAAGAAATATGGCAGCTGTTAGAAAAACCCAGCCCAAAGCAGGTACTACCACAGCCATTACCATGCCACATCCCACACAAAAACAAGCGAAGCCAAATACTCTTTTCTTCATGTCCTTCCCTGCTTCCATATTATGATATATCATCATTTTATTCCCAACTAAAAAAAGTGTGAGTCTTAGACTCACACTTTTTTAGTCATTTGCCTTTATTACGAGAAGTAGACCTTCTGACACACTAATACTTGCTTCAGAAGCAGTCATTTCATTACTGACACCTATAGGTCTTCCCAACACAAATGTTGTATCTTCAACCTCATACAAGAGTCCCTGCGTAGTGACACCACTCACTTCCAATGTAAGTGGCAATAGACTGATCGTCTGTCCCACTGCGCCTTGTAGTATGATTTCATGATCAATGAGGGTAATCTGGTTGTGACTACTATAAAGCCACATCTTCACGCCCTTAGCCAATGTTTTTTTGAGCAAATGTATATTGCCCAAACTATGATCAATACGACTTCCTACACCACCAAATACATCAATCTCCGTTGCACCCATCAAAAGTGCTGTATCTATGGCAAGTTCTGTATCTGTCTCGTCTTTCATTGCCGGTACACGCTGAATCATCACCTGCTTTGCCTCAAAGTACGCCAGGTCCTCTTGATCACAACTATCAAAATCACCTAAAATCAAGTTGGGTTGTATGCCTAACTGTCTTGCATGCTTCATTCCATTGTCCGCACAAATCACATAATCATATGTAAACGGTCCTTTGCAGAAATGATAATCGCCATATTCCCCATTGGTCAAAATCAATACGTGCATCTAGTTCTCCTTCGCTACTGCTCCAAATAACGTCACAAATTCTTGTACGCGTGCCGTTATATCTGGTGCATTATATACTGCAGATCCTGCTACAAGTACATTTGCCCCTGCTTCAATCACCTCTTTGGCATTATCAAGACCAATCCCACCATCTACCTGAATGAGGATCTCACGACCACTTTGATCAGCAAGCGCCTTTACTTGTCTAATCTTCTCCAAGCTATATGGAATAAATGACTGACCACCAAAGCCTGGATTTACAGACATCACAAGTACCATATCTACTTGATCCATAATTGGTTCTAAGACACTTACTGGGGTACCAGGATTGATTGCAACGCCTGCCTTCATTCCTAATCCACGAATACGCTGGAGTGTCCCATGAATATGTGTACACGCTTCGAGGTGTACTGTCAAAATATCTGCCCCTGCTTGTGCAAAGTCTTCAAGATAACGCTCTGGTGATGCAATCATCAGATGAACATCCATCACCCCTTCAAAATGTGGTCTTAAAGCTTTGGCAACTGGTGCCCCGATTGTAATATTAGAAACGAACTGTCCATCCATTACATCTACATGAAGAAAGGTAGCGCCTGCTGCCTCTACCTTCTTCACGTCTCTTTCTAGGTTTGCAAAATCTGCTGATAATATGGAAGGTGCTAAATGTATCATCTTACCATCTCCTTGTCTCTTTTAATTGTTTGTAATAAGTTACATAGTTGTCATAGCGTGACTCAAAAAGTTCGCCCGCTTCAAGTGCTTCTTTTACCTTACATCCTGGTTCGTGCGTATGGCTACAGCCACCAAAGCGACATGTACCCTCATATGCCTCAAACTCAGGGAAGTAGTGTCTCAAATCATCTGCATCGATACTATCAAACTCCAAAGATGTGAAACCTGGTGTATCAAGTACGAATCCGCCTATATTGAGCGGCAAAAGCTCCACATGTCTTGTGGTATGCTTTCCACGCTTGATCTTTGCACTCACTTCACCTGTCTGAAGTTTGAGATCTGGCTGGATTGCATTGAGCAGTGTAGACTTCCCTACACCTGATGGCCCTGCAAAAAATGAAGTCTTGTCCCTAAGGAGTACCTTCAGTGAGTCAATATTACTATTTTTCTTAGCAGATATACAAAATACCTCATAGCCAGCTTTTGTATATCCCTGAACAATATATTCATAACTTTCAGGATTACCTTCATCGATCTTATTGAGCACGATATAAGGTCTAATCCCTTCTCTTTCAACCATTACCAAAAAACGATCTAATAAGTCTAGGTGAATCTGTGGATATGTGACAGAAAATACCACAATCCCCTGATCCACATTGGCCACAGGTGGTCTAATAAGCTTATTCCTACGTTTCAAGATTTCTTCTACCGTACCTTGCTTATAGGATTTAGTTGGATCATCATCCTCTATGACGCTAATCATCACGTCATCTCCTATGAGAGGAATCATACTCTCTTTTCTAAATTTACCACGTGCTTTACATTCGTATGTCTCGCCATTTGACTTTACATAGTAAAATCCTGCGATCCCTTTTATGATCGTTCCTTGCATCATCTATTCCGTCACCTCGTTAAAATCTATAGGGTCATTATATTCTTCTACTGCGTCAAAATACACCTTAAGTTGTCCTTTGCCAGATCCTGTAATCTGAATTGGTAGTGGGAATTGTTCTTTCTTCACCACTTTATCATAAACAGTATTTGAACTACCATCTTGGCTCTCAAAATTGATCATCACATGGTACTCCTCTTTGCTATTATCTCTAGGTGCTTCCAAAACATACGTCTTTGTGTTCTGAACAGGTTCCTCTACTCCAGGTTGTTCTGGCGTAGTCGTTTCCCCGCCTTCTTCCGGTGGCACGACGCCGTCGTCCTCTACCGGTGGAATCACTTCCGCTGGGCCTGAACTAATCACAATGTCTACAGCTGTATCCTTCTCTACTTGTGTATTAACTAGTAGCGTTTGGCTCACTACAAGACCTTTTTCTACGGTCTCACTTGTTTCTTCTGTCACCTTACCAAGTTTGAGCTCTGCATTACGTAGCATCAGCTCTGCATTGGCCTTATCTAAATTGTAAAGATTTGGCACCGTACAATAAACCACTTCTGGTCCATTGCTCACTACAAGTTCTATTACTTCATCTTCACTCACACTACTACCAGGTGCAGGCTTCACATCAATGATTTTTCCCGCCTCTACTTCTTCATCATAAACACGTTCAGCAACGCGTCCATAAAGATTCATTTCTTTAAGCTTACGCTGTGCATCACCTACACTAAGACCCACCACATCTGGCACGGTGACCATAGTAATTTCTTCTGTTTCCTCTTCCCCTTTGGCAAGAATGATGCCCACCACAGTTCCTGGTTTTACTACGTCTTCACGTTTAGGATCTTGCTCTAGAATTGTCCCTGGTGTCACTGTCCCATCAGCCCTTGTACCCATCACTTCAAGCTTCAAGTCCTTATCAGCTACAAGCAAAGTTGCTTGTTCAACAGTCTGCCCTACCACATTAGGCACCGCCACATGCTTCGGTGCTGACCATGATGGCATCCAAAAGATTGCCGCATAGGCAATAATTCCCACCAATACCAGTGTGCCTAGTATCGCCCCCGCCGCTACAAGTACTTTATAGGCTGGCGATACTTCTTCCTCATCGTCATCCTTCACGACTGTATGCAATGGTTCTAAAGGCACTTTGATTTCTGACGCCTTAGGCAAGAGTTCCTTACTTTGCTCACGAATCTGTTCAGTTTCCTCTGGAGTAAGCAGAATCGTATTTTCAACCAAGTCATCTATTACAGGTTCTATCGCCACATAGCTCGGATTACTCATCACTTCTTTCACATCATGAATCATATCCTCTGCTGTTTGGTAACGATTCTCTTGTTTTTTATCTGTTGCTCTCAGGATGATTTGCTCTAAACCAGGATAGAGATCTGGTACCAATGTAGAAGGTCTTGGAATATCTTCATTGATATGCTTGAGGGCAATGGAAACATGTGAATCTGCCTCAAATGGTAGTTTGTTAGTTGCCAATTCAAAGAGCACAATCCCACAAGAATACAGGTCACTTGTTTCATTGATATATTTCCCTTTTGCCTGTTCTGGCGAGAAATAATGAACCGAACCAATAGCATTCCCTGCTGCGACGATCGTAGACGAATCTACCGCTCGTGCAATTCCAAAATCAGTCACCTTGAGAATCTTATCATGGGTCACTAAAATATTTTGTGGCTTGATATCTCTATGAATAATCTGCTTACGATGTGCATGTCTCACTGCACCAAGAATTTGAAGGCCATATTCTAGTACCACCTTTGAAGGCAATGGCCCTTCTTTGGCAATCAGTTCCTTCAAAGTCTCTCCTTCTACCAACTCCATCACGATATAGTGACGTTCATGATCATGACCTACATCGTAGATGCCTACGATATTGGGATGAGATAAGCTAGCTGCTGAGAGCGCCTCTGCTCTAAACTTCTTGAGGAACGCATCGTCTTTTGCAAACTCTTCTCTGAGCACCTTAATTGCGACATAACGCTCTAGTCTATTACACCTTGCCTTATAGACAATAGACATGCCGCCAGCGCCTATTTTTTCTATGATTTCATAACGCTCTCCCAGTACTGTCCCTGGCGTTAACATGTTTGACTCACCTCACATTGTTTTCCAATTATTACTGCGATATTGTCGTGTCCCCCATTCTCATTGGCACAACATATCAACCGCTCAGCGATCCCTTGTAGGCTATCATTTGTTTCGCTGACAATCTCATATAGTTTGTCATCACTTACCATTGTTGTTAACCCATCAGAACAAATCAGAATTCTTGAATTCTGTGGAATGTGATGTACCAACACATCCACCTTCACACTTTCGTATGTACCTACAGCCCGTGTAATCATATGTCTTTGTGGATGGTCGTTCATATCTTGTTTGGAAATATAGCCTTTTTCCATCATTTCTTGTACCACCGAATGGTCAATGGTAAGTTGCTCGATTCTTCTCTCATCAATCACATACACCCTGCTATCCCCCACATGTGCAATATAAACTTTATCCTGCATAATGGTGCAAAGTGTCATGGTTGTTCCCATCCCTTCATAGGCTGGGTCCTCTTTTCCTTTGGAATAAATGATATGGTTGGCGTGAGAAATAGCACGTTTGAGTAAGATAAACATGTCATCATCACTTCCAAGACAAATGGCTTTGTGGGCTTCAATATAACTACAGAAGGCATCTATAGCCAGTGTACTGGCTATAGCACCATTTCTATGTCCACCCATTCCATCTGCAACGATATACAGATTAGCAAGTGCGCCAATCTGCATATTGCTTACGAATATTGCATCTTCGTTATGCTTTCTTTTTTTACCAACATCAACTTTTCCAACAGCAATCATGCTATTCACCTCGATTTTTGAGATATCTGCGTCTGAGCTGTCCACATGCTGCATCAATATCTACCCCTAGCTTTCTGCGCACAGTAGTCTCTATATGATATGTTTTTAATAACTTCGCAAATTGTTCTGCTCCCTCTGCTTTGGTTGCTTCATAGTCTCTCTCTTCAATCGGATTGACCGGAATCAGATTCACATGACATTGCATCCCTCTTAGGAGTTTTGCAAGTGCCTTTGCATCTTCTTCGCTATCATTCTTTCCAGCAATCAGTGCATACTCGAAAGTGATTCTACGTCCAGTCTGACCCACATAGTCACGACACGCCTGAATCAACTCTTCGATTGTATATTTATAGGCAATAGGCATAATTTCTTTACGTTTTTCATTTGTTGTCGCATGAAGTGAAATGGCCAAGGTAATCTGAAGGTCAGATTCTGCAAGTTTGTAGATCTGTGGTACAAGACCACAAGTCGATACAGTGATATGACGTTGTCCGATATTTTGACCCTTTTCATGATTAATCAGATGGACAAAACGTAGTGTTGTGTCTAGCTCCTCTAAAGGTTCACCGCTTCCCATGATGACAATATTGGAGATACGTTCACCAATATCTTCTGTTACGCGGTAAATTTGCCCGATCATCTCAGAAGGATTAAGGTTTCTCACAAGCCCTTCTACTGTTGATGCACAAAATCGACATCCCATACGGCAACCCACTTGAGAGGATATACAGATTGAGTTTCCATGTTTGTATCGCATTAAAACACTTTCTATTATATGAGAATCCCCAAGTTCAAACAAGTACTTTATCGTACCATCTACAGCAGATTCATACTTTTTTACAATTTTCAGTACAGGAAGTGGCCAATCTACTTTGAGTTTGTCTCTAAATGCTGCCGGAAGATTACTCATCTGGTCGTAATCTGTCACCATTTTACCATGCATCCACTCAAAAAGCTGTTTTGCTCTAAATTTTCCTTGCCCATAACTTGCTACGATTTCTTCTAATTCTACGATTGTTTTACTTGCAATATCCATTGTCATCTAACCTCTTTTTCTAAATCTAGCTATAAAAAATCCATCACTATCTGCTACGAATGGTAAAATCTGAACACCTCTGTCCTCATAAGGTCTAAGCGATTCAGGCAACCTATCACCCATGGCTTCAAGTGTCAATCCCAATTTCTTTTCAATATAAGTGACCATCTGTTCATTTTCTTGTGGTGAGATGGTACATGTACTATATACCAATACACCATCTGGCTTTAAATACCCCTTTGCTACAGCCGCAAGCTTCTTTTGAATTTCGAAGATGGCATCAAGATCTGCCGCTTCTTTGCTATAACGGATATCTGGCTTTCTTTTGATGATGCCTAGTCCCGAACACGGGGCATCGAGTAAAATACGATCAAACTTCTCTTTCCACTCTGCCTTGAAAGCCGTCCCATCTTGACATACTGCATCAATACACGTGATCCCAAGTCTTGATGCATTCTTCTCAATGATCTCTATCTTATGATCATGGATGTCTGTACTGATGATCTGTCCTTGATTTCCCATGAGCTGCGCCATATGTGTAGATTTGCCACCTGGGGCACTACACATATCTAAGATACATTCTCCTGGCTGAGGGTCCACAATATGACCTACTAACATCGCACTCTCATCTTGCACAGTCCAAAGCCCCTTCTTGAAGCTTTCACTTTCTGCAATAGGACCTGTTCCTCGAAGCATCAAATTCTCCTTAGGCAAGAGTTTTCCTGATTCTACGCGCATCCCTTCCTGGGTCAATAATGCGGTTACTTCTTCCAAGCTACTACAAAGGGTGTTGATACGAATACACACCTCAGCCTTTTGGCCAAGGCTGATACAGATCTTTTCTGTTACATCCTTACCATAAGATTGTAGCCACATTTTGATCATCCATTCCGGAACGGAATAAAAGACACTCAGATACGCCTCAAAATCATTCTCCTTTGAAGGGTAAGTGATCTGATCTCGCCCACGATCGATACTACGAAGCACCCCATTCACAAATCCTGAAAGATTGTTCATCTTACGACGATTGATGATCTTCACCGCCTCATTGATCGCCGCTGAAGCAGGAATCTTATCCAAAAACAGAAGCTGATACACAGTCATACGTAGACTGTTACGAATGAGTGGTTTCATCTTCTTAACAGGTGTTTTGGAGAATTGATTGATGATATGATCTAGCCTTAATCTATATTTCATGGTACCGTAAAGTACTTCTGTCATAAAAGCACGGTCCTTCACTTCAAACGCCATCAGCTCTTTTTTGAGAAGAAGCTGCATATACGTTTCGTCTTGTTCCATCTTTACTAGCAGATCTACGATACTCTCTCTTATACTTTTCATATTGTCCATCCTTTACAATAGGTTACTTTTTGAATACATGACGAAAAGACGCTTAGAAAAGCGTCTTTTTGTTAGTTATCTCTGTCACCAAAAATCATGATATATCTTAGTAACATCATAATTGATGCTGCTGTAGCTGCTACATATGTCATAGCTGCTGCACCCAGCACTTCTTTTGCACCACCAAGTTCTTGTGGTGATAATATACCCGTATTTTCGAGTGCAACGATCGCTCTTTTAGAAGCATTGAATTCAACTGGTAGCGTAACCAGTGAAAATAATGTTGTAAATGCAAATAGAATAATTCCAACCCATGCAAGTGCTGGTGATGAGAAAATCGCACCCCCAATAATAATAAGTGGCACTGACCATTTGGCCGAGAAGTTTGTGATTGGATAGAGCTTATGTCTCAGACGCAAGAACCCATATCCTTTGGCATCTTGAATGGCATGCCCAACTTCGTGAGCTGCAACTGCAAGCGCTGCAACTGTATCCTGATCATAGACCGGTTGTGATAGACATACTTCCTTTGTTAGTGGATTGTAGTGGTCTGTCATAGAGCCACCAATTGGTTTGGTGTGTACATTGTAGACACCACTTACTTCCATGATACGTCTTGCCACATCTGCGCCCGTATAGCCTGATAGGCTTCGTACACGTGAGTACTTTCCAAATGTGCTCTGTACACGCATGCTTGCATAAATGGGTATAATCGATACAACGATAAATGTGATCCAATACAATGAATTATTCATAGGCAATCCCCTTCCTGGCTACTATTTTCCTAGCACCTCGCCCACTGTCACAGTATTGCCTTTAATATATTCTGACACTGGCATTCTACGTTTGTTTGGTGCTTGGATTTCTTCTATGACAAGCACACCTTTGCCTGTTTGTACATAGAGTCCATCTTTATTGATGTCAAGAATCTTACCTGCATCTCCAGTCTGCTCACTATCACTGACAGCCACTTTCCATACTTTAAGTGGTTGTCCTTCATAGTAAGTATAAGCAACTGGCCATGGATCCAGCCCTCTCACAAGTGCGTCTAACGCATCTGCTGATTTAGAGAAATCCAGTTCACCCATCGCTTTGTTGATCATAGAGGCATAAGTTGCCTGATTATCATCTTGCTTTTGGCGCCCTTCGCCTCCTGCAATGATAATTGGCATCGCTTCTTTGAGCGCATCCGCACCTACGATCATCATTTTGTCATGAAGTGATTTGTAAGTGTCATCTGCATCAATCGTCATCTCACGTTTGAATAGCATGTCACCTGTATCCATCCCTTTGTCCATGTACATAATTGTTACACCTGTCACCGCTTCACGATTGATGATGCTCCACTGGATTGGTGCTGCCCCGCGATATGCTGGGAGCAGTGAACCATGGACATTGATACAACCAAGTCTTGGAATGTTAAGAATAGATTCTGGTAAGATCTGACCAAAGGCTACTACGACTATAACATCGGGATTTAAAGCTTTTATGTGCTCATAAAAAACTTCATCACCTTTTACACGTACTGGCTGCGCTACTGGAATATTGTATTTTAATGCGAGTTCTTTTACTGGTGGCATATTTTCTTTTTTACCACGACCTTTTGGACGGTCTGGTTGTGTCACAACACAGCTGATTGTATGTCCTTCATCAATTAACATTTGTAATGTCGGTACCGCAAAATCAGGTGTTCCCATAAATACGATATTCATAATTTCCTCCTACATCAGGTGATTAGTTTTCTTCACTTAAATCAACTAAGTCGCCTTCTACTAAATCTACAAATAATTTACCATCTAAATGGTCATTTTCATGAAGCATAGCTCTTGCCATAAGTTCCTCACCAGTCAGTTCAAACCACTCGCCGTGACGGTTTTGTGCTTTGAGCGTTACTGTATAAGGGCGTCTTACATGACCATATTTTTTAGGGACGCTTAGGCATCCTTCTTCACCAACTTGCTCCCCATCAACTGCTAAAATCTCTGGGTTCATACATTCAATTAGTCCTTCACCAATATCAATTACAAAGATACGTTTTAAAAGACCGATTTGAGGTGCAGCAAGACCTACACCATCAGCAGCATACATTGTCTCTGCCATATCATCTAATAAATCCCATAGACCTTGATCAAATTTTGTAACCTCTTTTGATACTTTTCTTAGAATTGGTTCAAATTCTGTTCTAATGCCTCTCTTCGCCATCTCTATTCCTCCTTAAATTTCCCTTTATAACATTGTTAATGGGTCAATATCCCACCCAATACGTACTTGATCTATTTTTTCACGCGCCATGAACTTGCCTAGACAATACTGGCCATACATCAGCAACGTTTCTCTACTTTCTCCTATGATCAGAAACTTCCACCTATAGTCATCAGCCACCTTACTAATAATAGCTGTTGTTGGCCCAATCTGACGAAAGAGCTTCTTACGGTTGTAATAGTGGAAGTATTGACTTAGTAGATGAATCTTCTCAGCTACCAAACGCTCATCCTTGCCACTAAGCACCACAGAAAACACATGGGTATAGGGTGGATAATTCATATTCTGACGATGCAGAAGTTCCTCTTGGTAGAATACATCTTGCTCAAAGCGCTGAACCCGTTGCAACACCACATGCTCTGGGTTATACGTCTGGATCACTACTTTTCCCGCACGTTCACCACGCCCCGCTCTTCCGAGCGTCTGTGTGAGCAGTTGGAAAGTGCGCTCTTCACTTCTAAAATCCTCCATGAAGAGTGATTGGTCCGCTGCAATGATTCCCACTAAGGTAACATTCGGAAAATCATGCCCCTTTGCGATCATCTGCGTCCCTACCAGAACATTGGTTTCACCACGCCTAAACGCTTCTAAGACGCGCTCATGTCCATGCTTACCCGATGTGGTATCCATATCCATACGTGCGACACCATATGCACCAAAATGTGTCTGCAAATATTCCTCAACCTTCTCCGTTCCATTTCCAAAAAAACGAATATGGGTACTGCCGCAGCTCGGACAAGTCTCTGGAATAGGTGCCTTATAGCCACAATAATGACACTCCAAGCTCTTGCTATAGAGATGGTACGTCATGGCTATATCACAGTGATTACACTTCACCACATACCCACAATTCCTACAGTTGATAAAAGTAGAATGCCCTCTACGATTTAATAGTAGCATCACCTGCCCACCTTCTTCAAGCGTCAGTGTGATCTCCTCATAGAGTTTACGGCTAATCACTGCATTGTTGCCGAGCCTAAGTTCCTCCCGCATATCTACTAAGGTAACCTCCGGCATCGTTGCACGCCCAATACGCTGAGTGAGTTTGAGTAATGCAATCTCCCCCACACTAGCCTGGTAGTAACTCTCCATACTGGGTGTTGCTGATGCGAGGAGTACTACCCCATGGACCTGTGCCATACGATACTTCGCCACTTCTACTGCATGGTACTTAGGCATCGTCTCCGACTTGTAGGTCTGCTCATGCTCCTCATCTACCACGATGAGCTGCAAGTTAGGTAGTGGCATAAAGACCGCACTACGCGGTCCTATCACCACTTGTACTTTGCCTTCCTTAGCCATCATATAGAGCTGCTGTCGTTCCTTTGGTGTCATGCGACTGTGTGTCAGTGCAACACGGTTACCAAAACGCTCCTTGAAGCGGTCTAGTGTCTGTTTGGTCAGTGCAATCTCTGGTACCAGTACAATAGCACTCCCACCACGCTCTAGCACATCTTTGATGGC
>JBOFIR010000119.1:0-22429 GCA_051650265.1 Cellulosilyticaceae bacterium | reverse complement strand
ACAGAGGCCTTAACAGATGAAGAAAAGGCACTTCTTTTAGAACTTCCAAAGTATGAAGAAAAATTCCATGAAGCGATGCAAGATGATTTTAATACAGCAGATGCTATTAGCTTTATATTTGAACTCGTAAAATTTGGGAATACTTATGCAAAAGAAGGTGCATCACAAACTTTTGTGACAGCAGTATACGATGAAATCATCAAACTTTGTGATATTTTAGGGCTGATCTATCAAGGTGCAGATGCGGCGGAGCATGCACTTACAGATGAAGAAATCGAGGACTATATCAGAAGGCGTACTGAAGCAAAGAAAGCACGAGACTTCCAAGAAGCAGACCGTATCAGAGAAGAACTCAAAGATAAAGGTGTACTCATCGAAGATACAAGAGAAGGTGTACGTTTCAAACGCGTATAATACACAGATAGGAAAAGAATAATGTCAGAACAATTAACTGAGCTTTTAACACAAACAATGACGACCATTACACATAGTGCCAGGGAGTATTCACCTTTGGCACTCGCCTACATAGGCGATGGTGTTTATGAAGTATTTGTACGTACCTACGTGATTGAGAAAGGAAATACCTCAGTCAATAAGATGCACAAGATGTCTAGGGATTTGGTATGTGCAGTAGCACAAGAGAAGATGTATAGAGAGATTGAACCTATTTTAACAGAAGAAGAACATCAGGTCATTAAGCGAGGAAGAAATGCAAAAAGTGCATCTTCACCTAAAAATGCTGATATTCGAACATATCGATGTGCTACGGGGTTTGAGGCGCTAATAGGGTATCTGTATATTGATGGGCAAATTGAGAGAATCAAAGAGCTGATCGAGATTGGAATAGCGCCTCTTATTAAGGCATAAGAGGAGGAAAAAAGATGCAATCAAAAGGAACACAGAAGTTTGTTAAGGGAGCGCTGATCTTATCAGTTGCTGCTTTAGTTGCAAAAGTTTTAAGTGCATTCTTTAGAGTGCCATTAGGGAATATGATTGGTGATACAGGTATGGCTTACTATGGCTATGGCTACCCAATTTATACACTACTCACATCTATTGCAATCGTGGGGATTCCATCTACGATCGCAAAACTCGTTGCAGAAAGACGGGTAGGTGGGCATTATAAGGAAGCAAATGCAATCTTCCACAACACAATGAAGCTCATGTTACTATTAGGAGTAGTGGTTTCAGCGCTTTTCCTTATAGCAGCACCAGCCATGATTGAACTTTTTAAGTGGGAACCAGATACAATCTATTCATTATGGGGACTGAGTTTAAGCCCAATCTTTATCTGTATCATGGGTGGATACAGAGGCTATTTCCAAGGGATGCAGAATATGTTCCCAACTGCTGTATCACAAGTTGTTGAGAACTTAGGTCGTGTTGTGATTGGCTTAAGTTTGGCATATTTCTTTATGCCTCATATTGGTAAGGCAGCAGGTGGGGCTTCGTTTGGTGCGGTAGCAGGTGGTGTATGTGGTTCATTAACACTTGCATTACTTTACCTTAAGTACAAGCCTAGTATTCAAGCGGAGATGGCAGGCCAAACTAAAGTAACAGAAGAGCTCAAATTTGGTAAGGTAGCCAAGACTGTATTATGGATTGCGATTCCAATCTCAATTGGTGCAGCAGTCAACTCATTTATGAACTTTATGGATTCAGCATTTGTTACATCTACACTTGTAGGGTACGGGGTAGAATCAGAAGTCGCTACAGCTGCTTTTGGGCAACTTACAAAAGTAGCAACATTTATCAACTTCCCATTGACATTTGGGATGGCACTTGTAGTAGGACTTGTACCAGCAATCGCTGAAGCTATTGCAAAGAAAGACCAAGCAGAGGTACAAGGGAAGATTGAATTAGGATCAAGATTTGCACTACTCATCTCTTTACCAGCAGCAGTAGGACTAGCTGTACTTGCTAATCCGATTATGAATTTTATCTACCCAGGAGCACCAGATGGTGGGAATGTGCTTGCAGTAGCAGCACTGAGTATTCCTTTTATTATGCTTGCACAAGCTTTTACAGGCATCTTACAAGGGATGGGAAAAGTATGGATTCCAGTTCAGGCGCTTGTGATCGCTACAATCATCAAAGGGGTTCTCAATGTTTTATTAGTTGCAAGCCCATTACAGGTAGTAGGGGCAGCAATCGCTTCAATTGTTGGCTATGCAGTATTTATGTTTTATAACTATTACACTATTAAAAAATATACAGGGTTCAAACTCAACATGTCACTTGTAATCATCAAGCCAATTATTGCTTCACTTGTAATGGGTGCGGCAGCCATGCTCACATACAAAGGGTTATCACTTGTACTTGATCAAACTTCAATGTTACAAAATGCAGTGATGACATTAGCAGGTGTTGGCATTGGTGCAATCGTTTATGCGGTTGTCATCTTCGTAATCGGTGGGATTTCAAAAGAAGATATTGGTGAGTTAAGGACAAAAAAGGAGAAATAAACTTAAATGGAAAATAAGCAACAATCAACAGAAAACACTACAAAATCAGAAAGACCAAGAAATAGTAAACCAAGACAGTTCAAGCCAAGAACAGATAAGCCAAGAACTGAGGGACAAAAATCAGAAAGACCAAAATCAGATAGACCACGTAACAACAAGCTAAATCCAGCAAGAGAAGGTGATGCACAAGTTGCAGAAAATAAGCCAGCTGGATCAAAACCAAAATATAATAAATCAAGATCAAATCGTCCAAAGACACAAAGACCACAACGCCAAGAAGAGTTCACTCCAGAAGTAGAGGAAGGTACTGTAAATGAAGGCTTACTTTTCGGCCGTAATGCAGTGATTGAAGTGCTTAAATCTGGAAGAGATATTGATAAGATTCTTATTCAAAAAGGTCAAACAGAAGGCTCTATTAAGAAAATTATTGGTGAAGCAAAAGCTAAAGGTGTGGTACTTGTTGAAACAGAAAAAGCAAAACTTGATGAACTTACAGCACATGACAAACATCAAGGTGTAGTTGCTTATGTATCTGCACAAAAGTATGCAGAGATTGATGAGATCTTAAATGATGCAAAATCAAAAGGTGAAGATCCATTTATTTTAATTTTAGATAATATCCAAGATCCACATAACCTAGGTGCAATCATTAGAACTGCACATACAGCAGGTGTTCATGGAATCATTATTGCAAAAAGACGTGCAGTTGGGCTTACAGCTACTGTAGCAAAAGCATCAGCTGGTGCAATTGAGTACATGAAGGTTGCAAAAGTAACGAATATCGCACAAACAATCGAAGACTTAAAACAAAAAGGTATTTGGGTTGCATGTGCAGACATGGATGGCGAGATTATCTTCAAAGATAACTTAAGAGGCGCGATCGGCATTGTGATTGGTAGTGAGGGAGAAGGAATCTCTCCACTAGTAAGAAGTAAATGTGATTTTGCAGTAAGTATTCCAATGTACGGAAAAGTGACATCACTTAATGCTTCTGTAGCAGCAAGTGTACTCATGTATGAAGTTGTAAGACAAAGACATTTCTAATCTGATTTAAATACAAAAAAGAGGTACAATTGTACCTCTTTTTTGTATTTAAATGGATGTATTGGCCGATCAGTTCTTTTGATTATTGAAATTTTGCCATAGGGCATATACAATCAGCAGAAGTATAGGGACTAAAGAACCTGCCACAATATTAGGGATAAAAATCCATCTAATCAGGGAATACTTCCATAAATCAGCCGAAAAGTTATGAATCAAAAGAATCACTACACCTGTTAAAGTGAAGTTAATTAGCGCGATTTTATATTTAGTCAGTATAGAAATATTTTTATAGGCATAAATAATACTCCAACAACACATAAGCAAGCAAAAAACAATCACAAATAAGTCCATAATAAAATCCTCCCCACAGCCTATTATAGCATACTCTTAACAAAGGAAAAGAGTTATAGTATACTAAATATAAGATTACTAGATTAGGCACTCAAATGGGGGAGAATCATAAAGGAGGAAGACAAATGACTACTTTAGAACTAGAGGGCTTACCAGACGAATCACTCATCGTACTTTATAGAGAGGGGCAACTTCAAGCAATAGAAGTATTGGTCCAGAGATATAAAACATTTGTCAGAAAAAAAATTAAAGCAAGTTATTATATTGGTGCGGATAAGGAGGATTTGATTCAGGAAGGGATGATTGGGCTTTTTAAGGCTATTTGTGATTATGATCCTAATAGAGAAGCGGCGTTTAAATCTTTTGCAACCATATGTATTACAAGACAATTAAGTACAGCATTCAAATCTGCAACGCGTCAAAAGCATATGGCGCTTAATACCAGTATCTCTCTGAGCAGTGCAGTGGGACAAGATGAGGATGAAGGTATGACACTTATGGATCTGATCAAGGATGATCAAGATTCAAACCCAGAGGATCTGATGATCCATCAAGAGGCACTCAAATTACTTCAGACACAAATTAAAGAATCTTTAAGTGAACTAGAATGGGAAGTACTGATGCTGCATTCACAAGGACGCAACTACCATGAGATATCAAAGGATACTGGAAAGTCTATTAAGAGTATAGACAATGCGCTCCAACGTATCAAGCGTAAGCTAAACGACAAGAAAAAACACTTTTAAATGGGGACACCTGGACATGAGAGGATTAGATTATGAGGTTAATTAGTATTGAGAAGTTAAGGGTGGGAGATGTCCTAGGTCAAGATATCGTTGACCATAATGGAGCTATCTTGCTACGCCGTTCGACACTCTTTAAAGAAGCTTATAGAGAAAAATTGAAGCAACGTTATATAAGAGATGTCTATATTGAAGATAGTGTATCAGAAGGCATTAATCCGCAGGACATCTTATCACAACATGCAAGGCATGAAATCACTGAGGATATCAAGAATCAATTTAATAAAGTACAAACGTATCTGAGTGTCGATCTAGAGGTTGTCACGAAAGTTTCAGATATTTTGATGGAAGAACTCTTGTCAAAAGATATTGTCTGTGAGATGAAAGATTTGAAGACAAATCATGATGATACATACGAACATTGTATAGGAGTTGCCATTATGGCAGCTATAGTATGCAAACAACTGCATTTAGAACGCGATATGACTCAAAAGGTTGTGATGGGTGCAATCCTACATGATATTGGCAAGATGATCATTCCAAAAGATATATTGGACAAGCCAGCAGCGCTTACAAAAGAAGAGTATGCTATTGTGAAGACACACGCAGCAATTGGCTATGAGATGATCAAAGAAAATCCTGATATTAGTCCTATTACAAAAGTAGCTATATTATGCCATCATGAAAGAGAAGATGGTAGAGGCTATCCTCTTGGAAAAGGCGAGGACCTTCATATTGCTGCGAAAATTATTGCTGTATGTGATGTGTTTCATGCGCTCCTATCCGATAGGAGTTATCGCAAAGGATTGCCAGTGAATCAAGCAATTCTTGTGGCAAAAGGAGAAAATTTGTGTCCTGAAATTAGACAAATTGTAGAGGGAATTCTTGCATTTTATCCCGTAGGCTGTGTGGTAAGACTCAATACAGGGCATATTGGGATTGTAGAGCGTAATTATACAAATGATCTCCAAAGACCATTAGTAAGAGTAGTTTATCATCTAGAAACAGAAAGTAGGGAACAGTATCGCCTCGACCTACAAATGGAAGAAAAAATGTGGGTGACACATAAGTTAGATGATCTCCCATATGACATTTAAAAAAGTCGCCAAGGTATGGCGACTTTTTTTGTAGGCATAAAATAGGCCAGTCAGATTAAGTTATTCTTGCCTCTTAGAAGAGAATTGCAATGCATGATGACGCTTCTTTTGCTTATAAAGGTGTTTGTCAGCAACATTCATCATATCTTCTAGTGAGGTGTGTTGCTGAGGGGAATACATCGCATAGCCAATACTCGTAGAGAGCTTATAAGGTGTGTGGTGGCCCTCGTTAAAAGTGTCAATAGTACATTGAAGCCTTGTAATGATATCTGGCACGACAGAGGGTGCTAGGTTAGGGGTGAGTAAGACAAACTCATCGCCCCCTAATCTGGCTAGCAGGTCACACTCTCTGAAGGTGCGGCTGAGTAGTTCACTTAGGCTGGTAAGTGCATGGTCGCCTTCGGAGTGTCCATAAGTATCGTTGATAATCTTGAGTCCATCCAAATCAAGATAAAAGAGCACAAGGTCACTGTGGCTGAGCATGCTTCGCTGAAAGACATCGCTCCCTATTGTCATAAATCCCCTACGGTTGAGAAGGCCGGTAAGTTCGTCTCGAATCGAGAGCGTGTGAAGTGTCTCCTGGATATGCTGTTGTTGTTGATAGAGGAAGGCACCTTTGATCCCACTACTAATATGGCTACGAAGTGTCTCATAGACATTAGGTGTAACATGAGTATCAAAATCAAATAATATATAGCCTAAATGTTCACTTCTAAAAAGAAGAGGCATAAATAAGTGTGAACGGACAGATTCACAGCTAGAAGGCATAATTTGCTCATAGGAAAAGAGCTGTTTTTCTTGATGAAGTAGGCGTATATCATCTTTATAAGAGAAGATTAAATGCATACGATCTAGATCAGCGTCGGAAAGGATGTAGTTTTGTGGAAGTACACCTGGATAGATCCCTATATAACAGTGATGAATGCCTAAACTATAAAGACCTTCCTCAATAATACCTAACAAAGAGGGGAGGTCAAAAGAAGCGATGAGTTTTTGGCTCATTGCACGGAGGCTAAAATTGTGGAGATACTGCTCCGTATGAAGATATTGTTCATGACACAGATTGATCTCTCTGAGGAGAGAGTGCAGCCTTGCAAAGAAGTATTTGACAAGATAAAGTATATTTTTTGTAGGTGAATAGGTCATATAAGCTTCATAACTAAATGTAAAGAGCTTTTCCCAGAAGTGTAGCGAAACTTGATGATCTAAATAATTATAAATCATATTTCTAAGGTCACACCAAAAATCTATGTCATCTACATCTTCAAGATGAATGATCCTCTGAATGAGTGAAACGATAGAGGTGAGCATATGTGCCTCATCAAATTGAGCATACTTAAGTTCTGAAGAAACACTTTCCATGAAATGTGCAATATTTGCTTCTAATGTAGAATAAGGTAAGGGCAGTGGTGGCATAATTTGTGAATGGTTTTCGATAGAAAAAGCCCTAGAGAAGCAACCACAGGATTCTCGAATAATCATTTGTGCTGGGTAATAGGTGTACATTGGAATGTCGGAGCCTTCAAGATGCTCAAGAAGCATACGGGCCCCGCAGGCACCCATCTCATAGAAAGGTTGACGCACCGTTGTAAGCTGGGGAATAGAAGATTTTGCTTCCTCAATATCATCAAAACCTGTTACATAAAAATCATTTGGGATAGAATAACCTCTAAGTTTGATGGCATGAAGTGCACCATAGGCAGTTGTATCATCAACGCAGACAAAGGCATCAATGTCTGTCAAGCCTTTCTCGTCTAGGAGAATACGAATGGCATCTTCTCCGGCTTGTCTTGAGAAATCGCCCGTTACAATGAGTTCTGGATTAATAGGAATATTATGCTCTTCTAGTGTCGCCGCATAGGCTTCTAAACGGCATATTGCTTCATCATGACCTGCGGGGCCACCAATAAATGCAATATTTTTGCAATCGTGGGTGCAAATAAGATGAGAGACGATCTCTGCAATGCCAGAAAAGTTGTCGACCAATAGACTAGGGATTCCTGCTATAGGTGAAGAGATGCTGAGTGATGGTATATGTGAAAATTGAGAGACAAAGCGCGTGAGCTGATCGGCAGAGAGCAGATTCGCCATGGCACCCCCCATAAAAAGTAGACCATCAACTTTGGTAGATGAAATAAGTCCTGCAAGAACAGTGTAACTTCCGTTGTAGCTTGCATAACCTTCTAAAGTAGCCCCTACAAAAATATTGAGGTTAATACGGTGTTGTTTGAAGTATGCAGACATACCTGCTAGAATTTCCATTTGACATGCTTCTTCAAAACTGCCTAAAACGACCCCAATAGTTTTAGGTGACATGTCTTTTCCTAATAAGTTCATAGTTCCCCCTTTATGTTCCCTTGAATAACAAGTGCATATATATGTAAGTTAATAGACTAATAGTAACAAAAAAACTGATTTTTTTCAACTAGCATTAATAATTGAAAATGTTAAGCGTAAAGGTGAACTATTTTGAAAAAGGTGGTAGAATGAAAAGAGATAAATGACAGGTTAACTTTAAGGAGGCAGACAAATGAATCGTCAGAGCGTAATCGAACAACTTAGAAAGCAAATGAAAGAAATGGATTTGTGGGCTTACATCATTCCATCAGCAGATTATCATCAAAGTGAATATGTAGCAGAGTACTTTAAAGGGAGAGCATATCTCTCAGGGTTCACAGGTTCAGCAGGAACAGTTGTTATAACACGTGAAGAAGCAGGGTTATGGACGGATGGACGCTATTTTATCCAAGCAGCAAAGCAACTTGAAGGGAGTGGGATCAAGTTGTATCGTATGGGAGAAAAAGGTGTGCCTACACTATTAGAATTCTTGAAAAACCAAGGAGAATGTGATGCAAGAGTAGGTGTTGACGCAAGACTTATTAGCGCAGATCAAGGAAAAGAGTGGTCAGGTGCCCTTGAAAAGAAACAGATGACACTTGTGGATGCAGGGGATCTTCTAAAGGAACTCTGGGCTGATAGGCCAGCAATGCCAAAAGGCCAAGCCTTTGAATTACCACTTCAGTATAGTGGGATGGCAGTAGAAGAAAAACTTGAAAGCGTGAGACGTGAGATGACAGAGGCGGGGGCTGACTATCATCTTTTGACGACATTAGATGATCAAGCTTGGTTATTGAATATCAGAGGACGTGATATTACTTATTGGCCTGTTGTACAGTGCTACACATTGATGAGTAGCACTGAAGTGAAATTCTTTGTGGATGAAGAAAAGATAGATACATCAATACATACATTTTTTGAAGCAAATCACATCACTATTTATTCTTATGAGGGCATCGATGAAGTTCTCATGCAGTTGCCAGAGGATGCCAAGGTATTGGTGGACCCTGCAAAGGTCAACCATAAGTTGGTTCAAAGTATTGAGGCGAGAGCAACAGCTATTATGATGCAAAATCCAACGGTGCTCATGAAGGCTAGAAAGAATCCTATCGAACTTGAAAATATCCGTAAGGGACATATTAAAGATGGTGTGGCATTTACTAAGTGGATGTACTGGCTCAAAAAGGAGATAGGCAACACAATGATCACCGAGATGAGTGCGACAGAAAGGTTAGAAAGTCTAAGAGCTGCGCAAGAAGGGTATATTGAACCAAGCTTCAAGACTATTGCGGCCTTCAAGGAACATGCAGCGATGATGCACTATAGTGCGTCAATTGAGACGGACTATACATTAGAAGAAGGACATTTCTTCTTAGTGGATTCTGGTGGCCAGTATTTTGAAGGAACAACAGATATTACACGTACAATGGCACTAGGAGTGGTTGATCCGATGCTCAAGCAGCACTTTACAGCAGTATTACGCGGTATGATCGGGTTATCAAAAGCGAAGTTCTTACAAGGGGTAAGAGGGATCAATTTGGATATTCTTGCAAGAGGGCCAATCTGGGATTTGGGCATTGACTACAAATGTGGTACAGGGCATGGTGTAGGGTATTTACTCAATGTACATGAAGCACCAAATGGATTTAGATGGCGTATCGTGCCAGAGCGAAATGATAGCTGTGAGCTAGAAGTAGGGATGCTCACAACCAATGAGCCTGGAATCTACATTGAAGGTTCTCATGGTATCCGTATTGAGAATGAGTTGGTTGTTAAGCCAAGTGAAGAGACTGACTTTGGGACATTTCTTGAATTTGAGACGGTCACAGTAGCACCTATTGATAAAGATGCTATTGCACCAGAGTATATGAATAAGGCTGAAAAAGATTGGCTCAATGCCTATCATCAATATGTATATGAAACACTAGCACCTCATCTTGATGCAGACGAATGTGTATGGTTATATGAGTATACAAGACCAATCATCTAAATAAAATAACCTCCTTAGAAAAGACTAAGGAGGTTATTTATTAGTAACCTAATGCTTCACCTACAAGGATAACTTGAATACGGTTAGGAACTCGGCTATTACGTGTAATCACTGTTTGCATACAGATACAATCAGGTGATAGGCAATTGTGGCACATACCTGTCTTAGCACAAGGTGTTTCTTTGCCTAGACGAAGTGTATTTTGTGGGGAGGCAATATTGTGAACACGGTTTATTGCCTCATCAACAGTAGCAGTGACCTTGTTCATACCAACGACCATGAGAACATTTTGAGGACCAAAGATCATGGCAGCAACGCGGTTGCCGGCACCATCAATATTGACAAGCTGACCATCAAGGGTAATGGCATTGCTACTCATCAAGTAATAGTCGGAAAAGAAGCTCTGACGGAGTACTGTGTCGATCTGGTCAGGTGCACATTTGGCACGGTCAAGAAGTGTATTGGTATCGCGTTCATAAAGGGCATCTAGGATGCCGGCCTCAACGATACTCATAGAGCCACCCCATGAAACACTAGAGCCTTCTTCAATGAGAGAAAGTACCAGTTCACGTGCATCTTCTTTTGTGCTACAATAAAAGCCTTTCATACGACGCTTTTCAAGTTGTTTAATAATGGAAGAAGCTTGTAGTTCATAAAATTGTTTTTGAATAGATATAACAATCACCCCTCTGGTAAAATCGAACAATGACGCCATAACGGCAACCACTTATTCGTAAGATTAGGAAACGTAATAGAAAAAGTTTCCTGCAAGATGGATTAAGTATAGCATAAAATCTTCACATAAAGAGGATATATTTACTAGGGGTATGTCCAAAAATTAAGAAACAAAACAATTGAACTTTTTTTGAGAAAAGAGTATGATTGTAAAGAAATAAAAATCAAATCCATTGAAACAGGAGCGGATGCAATGAGTAGTAAGCAAAAAAATATACTAAAAGTTATTGCTGTGCTCGCTATAGTTGGCCTAATCACAGTGATTAGCCTTGTAGCTTGCAAAAAGCCAGCCACTGAGCCTGGTGATTCAGCTATGACAGATGTAACGCAACCGAAAGATGAGAAGCCTAAGAAAGATATTACAAAAACAGTCGCTGTATTTGGTGTTGACAAAGATGGGTATCGTACAGATATTATTTTCTTAGTGCATTTTGATAGTGAGACAAATCAGGCAAAGGTCGTATCTGTACCACGTGATACAAAAGTCATCTGGACAGCCGAACAAAAAGACATCGTACGCAAAAATGATGGCTATGTTGTGTCAAGGTCAAAGCTGAATGAAATGACAACTTATGGTGGCATCGAAAATGTCAGAGAATTAACCGTAAAGCATATGGAAGATATGTTAGATATTGAAATAGATAATTATGTGGTTGTAGATATTGATGCTTTTAGACAAATTGTAGATGCAATTGGTGGGGTAGAAGTGGATGTCCCACAACGTATGTACTATGTGGATAAGGCACAGGATCTTTATATTGATCTACAGCCAGGTCTACAAGTGCTAGATGGTGACAAAGCAGAACAACTTGTTCGTTTTAGAAAAGGTTATGTAGAGGGAGATATTGGACGTATCAAGACAACGCAACTCTTCTTAGAAGCATTTGCTGAAAAAGTAATGAGTCCAAGCATTATCAAAGATCTACCGAAACTTGTACCTGTATTATTTAAAGCAGTACAAACAGATATTGGTTTGACAGAAGTATTTGGTTATTATCCTTACGTGAAAAATTTTAATGTCAATAATTTGAGCTTCTACACATTACCGGGTGAGGCTACATATGAACCAGGTGCATGGTATTTTATCCCAGACTATGTTCAATTAGAGAACTTTTCACGCGAAGTATTCTTTGATTTACCGCCACTTCCAATTGATGAAGATGCAATAGAGCGCGCGCAAGCAAAGTCAAATCAAGAGACATATGCTACATCCTATAAACCTGCGGTCACTAAGCCACAGAAGCCTGTAGTACCTAAGCCGGATCCAAAGCCAGAGAAGCCACCAGTGACTTCTCCGAATGAACCACCGGTTGTGGTGCCACCAACAGGTGAGACAACACCAAGTGAGCCAGTACCACCAACAGGTGAAACAGCGCCGGAGGAACCGCCAGTGGTGACGCCACCGACAGAAGAAACAACGCCAGAGCAGCCACCGGTGGTGACCCCACCAACAGGTGAGACTACGCCAGAGCAGCCACCAGTAGTAACACCTCCTGTAACACCGCCACCATCTGGAGGAGAGGTCACACCACCTACGGGAGATCAAGGAAATCAAACAGATACAAGTGGTGGCTCATTCGAAGTGCCACAAAACTAAAGCCTAGGATTCTAGGCTTTTTTTAGTGTAGAAAAGTTCAACTTTCTATGCCTTACTATGACTCAGACCTATACGCAATATGGGAGCGCCTTTACTTCTATCAGCTAAAATGTTAGTGGCATACATCGAGTGAGCTTAGTGGCATGGGGGAAATTTTTATACATAGTTTTACTTAATTGATCATCTGTAAAGATTCCTGTTATTTGATGATAGAAAGCGATGTGAATAGGTGCTTGCTTCTCAAATTTACTATGATCTATGGCGACAAAAAGTTTATGAGAATGTTTGATAATAAGCTTGCGTGTATGTGCTTCCTCCATATTAAAGTCAAAGATGCCCTGTGTAGGGTCTATAGCACCACAGCCAATAAATGCCTTAGCAATATGAAGTTGATCAAAGTTAAAGAGATAGTCATAGGCAATAATAGACTGCTCGCTTCTACGGAACTTTCCACCAATGATGATGAGTTCGATATCGGTGCCAAGGAGTTCATTGATCACCAGCAAGGAGTTGGTGATCACCGTGAGGTTGCGGCGGTCCTTGATATACTTTGCAATATGGCAAGTGGTAGAGCCACTATCGATAAAGATGCAATCGCCATCTGTGATGAGCTTACTACAGCCATAGGCAATAGCTTCCTTAAGCGGAAGTCTGTTAACCATGCGATCGTCCATAGAGGACTCGCCAAAGAGGGATGTCCGTAGTTGGATCCCACCATAGAATTTTTCAATTTTACCTTGCCCTTCGAGTATCTGAACATCGCGTCTTACGGTTTCCAAAGAAATGTGGAAGTGAGACATAATTTCAGTCAAGCGTAGGGCCTTTTTTTGTGTCAGTAGACCAAGTAGGGCTTGTTGTCTTTCGATTGGTAACATAGTAATCAGCTCCCTTTGAATGATTTGATGTGGGCAAAGGGTTATGGCCCCATTGTAGAGGAAGATAATCAATCTGACAACAACTTAGTCACAATATGGTCAGAAAGTCAGACGATTTTACCTGCTTTTAACATGGGGTTAATGGATGGCTTACACCAAAGCTTTATTATGAAATCAAGAAAAGCGAAAGAAGTATAGGAGGTATGAGGCATGCTAGAACTTAAAAATATAACCAAAAGATATGATAAAAAAGTGATACTCGATCAAATGAGCTTGGAAGTTCAAAAGGGAGAGATTATCTCTTTATTAGGACCGAGTGGGAGTGGTAAAACTACACTTCTTAATATCATTCTAGGTCTTACAATGTGTGATGAGGGGCAAATTATCTGGGATGGGATAGACCTTACCAAGATAGGTATGAAAGATAGAGGATTTAATATTGTCTTTCAAGACTATGCATTGTTTCCAAATATGAATGCCTATCAGAATATCACATACGGGCTCAAGAATAATCCACAAGCGGCTACACAAGATGAGATTAATGAGCTCATTGATCTGCTCGGTTTGAGACATCATCTTTACAAAGGAATTCATCAACTTTCAGGAGGACAAAAACAAAGGGTAGCGTTGGCAAGAACACTGGTAACCAAACCTAAAGTACTTTTACTAGATGAACCCCTCAGTGCACTAGATGGCATGATGAAAGAATCAATCAAAGAACGGATAAAGTCTATAGCAAAGACATATCAACTGACTACGATTATTGTTACACATGACCCTGAGGAAGCACTGACTCTATCAGATCGTGTATTGATTATCAATGGTGGACAGATTTCGCAGTATGCCTCACCACAGACTGTAATCAAAGCACCAGAAAATGAGTTTGTAGATGAGTTTATTTTAAAACAGCTCAGGATCAAGAGACAAAATATCTATAGCTTATTTGGAGAATGTTATGCCTAAGAAACAACTGAAATTTTATGGATTATATGGAGGATTGGCTATTTTTTTCATCCTCTTTCTGATTGGCCCACTAGTGATGCTATTGGGAAGATCTTTTGACACAGCGCAAGGCATTGGATTTGAAAATTATATTAAGGTATTGGGAGAAGATGGGATTCTTAGAGCAACAAAAAACAGCCTTGTAATAGCGAGTGTGAGTGCAGCAGTCGCGACAATGCTAGGTTTTTTACTAGCGTATACATTGCATTTTACCAATTTACCTCAGCGTCTCAAGAAGACCCTAAAGCTTGGGATTACACTTCCTATGTTACTTCCGACTATTACCTATGGATTTGTGATCATTTATTCTTTCGGTAAGCAAGGATTACTGACCAAGATTTTTGGAAGAGAGCTTATTGAAATCTATGGATTCAATGGTTTGCTAATCGGTTATGTGATCTATACATTACCTTCTGCATTTTTGCTGATTTATAATGCATTTCGGTATATTGATCCTAAGTATATGGTGGTTTCAAAGCTTATGGGCGACTCATCAGCAAGAAGTTTTGGTGTGACAGTACTTAGACCAATGCTGGGTACTTTAGGTGGGGCATTTGTTCTTGCATTCGTTCTAAGCTTTACAGACTTTGGGGTGCCAGCTTCTGTAGGTGGGACTTATGAGGTGCTAGCGACTCAGCTGTATCAACAGATGCTGGGATCAATACCAAGTTTGAGTAATGGTTCAGTGATTGCGGTGATGATGCTCATCCCGGCCTTATTCGCGCTAGGCCTATTGCTCTACCTGGAAAAATACAATATTCGCTATGACAAGGTAACACCTATGGCGCCGTTATCAAGTAGATGGCGTGATGGCATATTGGGAGCGATCAGCTGTGTGATTGTTATGGTGATCTTAGGGATCTTTATGGTGATGTTTATCACGCCATTTATGAACAACTGGCCGTATGACATGAGTCTGACCTTCAAGTATTGGATCAAAATGCTTGGCACAAGCCAGCTGTGGCAGGTATATGGCAATTCTTTGAGTGTATCTTTTTTGACAGCAGTACTAGGAACATTTGTGGCATACTGCGCAGGTTTATTAGCTGCAAGATCCCCTATTGTTTTAGGTGCCAAGATCAGTATAGAGACGGTGAGTATGATTACAAACTGTGTACCAGGAATGGTGCTTGGGCTAGGCTTTTTGGTGTTTTGGAATGGGAGTAGCTTAAAAGGTGGTTTGTTAATCCTCGTACTTTGTAACATGGTACATTTCTTTACAACGCCATATATGATGGCCAAAAGTGCGTTATCCAAGATGAATAGCACATGGGAAGCCACAGGAGAATTGATGGGAGATAGTTGGTTTAAGACAATCATAAGAGTGGTTGTCCCAAATTCTTTTGCCACATTAATTGAGATGTTTCAGTACTACTTTGTAAATAGTATGGTAACGATTAGTGCCATTATCTTTTTGACAAGTGCCAAGACAAGTGTTGTGACGAGCAAGATCAAAGAGCTCCAACACTATGCAAAGTTCAATGAGATATTTGTTTTATCTATGCTCATACTACTCACCAACTGTGTGGTGAAAAGATGTTGTGATATTGATCCGATAGGAAGGGGTTTTCAAGATGAAGAAAATTAAAAAAGTAATTTTTGGATGTACAGTACTGAGTATTAGTGCGCTGGGTGTAGGTTGTGGGAGTAAGGCAGCAGATCAAGTGGTCATCTATAGCAATGCAGATGAAGAGGCTATTGCAATTATGGAAAAAGCACTTAATCTGGCAGGGTATGAAGGACAGTATATTATGCAGGGAATGGGGACCTCAGAAATTGGTGGTAAGCTCCTAATAGAAGGCAAGGAGATTGAGGCAGATCTACTGACTATGAGCACCTACTATTTAGAAAGTGCGCAGCAAGTCCATGAGATGTTCGTACCATTAGGAGAAGATTTGCCACAGACACTAGAGCAGCACCCAGATTATTATGCCCCACTGTTAGGTAATGTAGGGGCACTCTTTGTCAATACACAGGTGCTAGAAGAGGAAGGGTTGACGATGCCAACATCCTTTATGGACTTGACCAAGCCAGAGTATGCAGGATTGGTAGCGATTCCTAATATTATGGATTCCTCTACAGGATGGTTAGGCGTTCAGGCGATTGCAGATTATTATGGTGAAACCGATGGGAAGAAGGTGCTTGGGCAACTTCTTCAAAACTGTGGTCCCCATATTGAGAGTTCGGGGTCAGGACCAATCAAAAAGGTCAGAGCTGGAGAAGTTGCTGCAGGTTTTGGACTTAGACATCAAGCTGTAGCAGATGCTAAAGAAGGTAAGCCTGTAGCATATGTTGATCCAGTAGAAGGGAACTTTACACTGACAGAAGCGGTTGCAGTGGTTCAAAAAGATGAAGAAAAAACAGCACGTGCTCAGGAGATGGCTAAGGTAATCATAAGTAAGGGAAGAAGTGAATTGATAAAGGACTATCCAGTAGCCCTTTATGAGGGAGAATCAGTAGATGCACAGGATCAACCTGCATATAGCAAATCTTTTGAGAAGCCACTGACAGTGGAGTTACTCAAAGCACATCAAGATTTCTTTAATCAAGCCAAACCAACATTATAAATAAAGTGAGGGAAAGAAAATGAACACATATAAGTTATTAACACCAGGTCCTTTGACCACAACAGATACGGTCAAAAGACAAATGCTTGTAGATCGCTGTACTTGGGATGATGAGTATAAGCAGATGACACAGGAGATTCGAAGTGAACTGCTCAAGGTTGCCTTGGTAGAAGAGGCGGAATATACAGCGGTATTAATGCAAGGAAGTGGTAGTTTTGCAGTGGAGTCTGTGCTTACTACAGCGGTTGGCCGTGATGGCAAGTGTCTTTTTATTACCAATGGAGCATACGGCGAACGTATGGTAAGTATGGCAATGTGCATGGGAATGGCATACACGGTATGTGAAGTACCTTACCACACAGTGCCTGATGGTGAAGTGATCGCAAGATATCTTGAAGAAGACCCTGCCATTACACATATTGCAATGGTACACTGCGAGACGACAACGGGAATACTCAATCCTATAGAAATAGTCAGCAACCTTGCCAAGGTACATGACAAAGTATTGATTATTGATGCAATGAGTAGCTTTGGAGGTATTCCTGTTGCAGTAGGAGACTTAGGAATTGATTTTCTAATCAGTAGTGCTAATAAGTGCATACAAGGGGTGCCTGGGTTCGGCTTTGTACTTGCGAAGAAAGAGACGCTTGAAAAGTGCAAGGGTAATGCGAGAAGTTTATGCCTAGACTTATATGATCAGTGGATTGGGATGTATGATGGCAAATGGCGATATACTTCACCGACACATGTTGTTGCAGCTTTTAGACAAGCATTGGTAGAGCTTGAAGAAGAGGGCGGCGTAGGTACAAGATATGTAAGATACGCAGGTAACAATACTTATCTACGTCAAAGACTTGCAGAGATAGGTATTCAGGCTTACATAGCAGATGAAAAACAATCACCGATTATTACAACATTTGTATTTCCATATGAGGGCTTTGACTTTGGAGCGTTCTATAACTATATCAAAGCACGAGGATTTGTGATTTACCCAGGAAAGTTGACTGATGCAGATACATTCCGAATGGGAAATATCGGAGAAATTTATAGAGAAGATTTAGAAATATTATGTGATCATATTGCACGCTATATGGAGGAGAACAGAGCATGAGACAAGTAGAAGGAATTATTTTTGACTGGGCAGGGACAGCTGTAGACTTTGGGTGTTTTGCACCTGTAAGAGTATTCGTAGAGATTTTTAAAGATGCAGGGGTAGATGTAACGCTAGAAGAAGCACGTATTCCTATGGGGATGTTGAAGATTGACCATATCAAAGCAATGCTAGATATGCCACGTGTTGGGGAAATGTGGGAAGAACACTACGGTAGAGCATATACCATGGATGATGTCAATAGGTTGTATGAGCAGTTTGAACCTATGCTGCTAGAATCACTTGCAGGCTATACGATACCGATTCCTCATGTACTAGATACTGTAGCAAATCTTAGAGCAAAGGGACTTAAGATTGGTTCAACAACAGGCTATACAGACTCTATGATGGCAATTGTGACAGAAGGGGCGAAGGCAAAAGGCTATGCACCAGATTATTGGATTACACCAGATAGTACAGGATCTTACGGTAGACCCTATCCATACATGATTTATCGTAATATGGAGCAACTGAAAATGACACGGTGTGATCAGGTTATTAAAGTAGGCGATACCACATCTGATATTAAAGAAGGAAGAGCTGCAGGCGTATGGACGGTAGGGATGGTCATAGGAAGTTCAGAGCTTGGGCTCACAGAGGAGGCATTTCATGGACTAAGTGATAGTGCGTACAAAGTACATCGTGATCGTGTGATGCAATCTTATCAATCAGTAGGGGCACACTTCGTCATTGACACCATGGCGGATTTAGAAAAAGTCATTGAGGAAATTAATAGCCGTTTGGCAAAAGGTGAGACGCCCTAAGTATTTAAATAGTAATCAAAAGAAGTGAAGGCGGAGAAATCGCCTTCACTTCTTTTGATTACTTTAAAGATCTTTCTTCATTTGGTATACTAAAGCTTGACTTAAGTTAAGTTTTAAATTTAATATGACTTTCATCGGACACATTGCATCAAGTGGGCAATTGTTCCATAAACTGAATGAGGGAGGTGAAGCAAGATGACTTATCGTACACACATCATAGGGGGAATTGCTTTGGCAACGCTCATGAGTAGAGCCGTGGAACCACAGCTGGGTACAGAGATCGTACTTTATTATGGTATGGCTGTAGTGGGATCTATTTTACCAGATATCGATCATCCCAGAAGTTGGCTTAGTCAACAGATTCCAGTACTCCATTACCCTTTTAAAATCTTTGGACATAGAGGAGCGACACATAGTTTGTTAGCTGCAGCGATTGTATTTTTTATTATGGGTGCTATATTTGGAGGAAGTGTTATTACTACGGGAATCACTATAGGATACGTGTCGCATATTTTATTAGATATGCTCAATCCAAGAGGGGTACCACTGATTTATCCGATCACAAAGGAAAAATATAAAATTGCAAGAATCCACACAGGAGAATGGGGAGAATATGTTGTAGCAAGTATACTGATTGTAAGGATTGTTTGCTTTTTAATTCTTTAATAGTTCACTTACATGAAAAAAACTGAAAATAAATAGAAATCAAGAGATTGGTTAAAAATAAGCGTATGATTACTTCTTAATAAAAACACAAAAATATGTTATCATAAAGATATGAATTAATTTAAGATACTGATAATAATATTGGAAAGTAAAGGCAAGGAAGGTTTTAGTATGCGAAAAAGCAAGTTGCAAGAGCGGTTGAAGATGCAAGTACTTGAACTAAAGCATCTGTCACAGTTCAATGATTTATTACGCTATGTATTTCAAGTGACCAATAGAGAGTTGAATGATGTGGGGTGGGAACAAGATGAGATTGTACAATCCAAGAGACCTGTGCTTCAAAAGGCAGATGTTCTAGGTTGGTTTGATGGCAATAAATTGGTGTCTCAGCTTGCTGTTTATCCGATGCGTGTCAATATTCATGGAGTAATCTATGAGATGGGCGGCGTGACAGGTGTTGCAACCTATCCTGAATACTCAAATTATGGACTTATGCAGAGTCTTATGAAACAAAGTCTTCAAGACATGCGAAGCCGAGGTCAAACCATATCCTTTTTGTATCCATACTCAATCCCCTACTATAGACGAAAAGGGTGGGAGATCATATCAGATGTGATGAGTTTTACAATCAAGGATATTCAATTGCCAAAGGCAGTAGAAGTGCCAGGGATGGTGCATAGGGTAGATATAGATCACAAAGATCTCAAGGAAACACACAACCGCTTTACAAACCAAAGACATGGTGCATTGGTCAGAGACCAGCTCGCTTGGGAAGAGTATTGGAGATGGGAAGTTGAAGAGATTATTGCAGCCATCTACTACGATATCAATGACGTGCCTCAAGGTTATATTACATACTGGATAGCAGATGACATCTTCCATATGAAGGAACTCGTCTATCTCAGTGAAGAGGCTCGAAAAGGGTTGTGGAACTTTATCAGTGCACATTTTTCCATGATTACAGAAGTAAGAGGAAGTACACACACCAATGAGTCACTAGCCTTCTTGCTTGAGGATAGTGAGATTGAAGAAAAGATTAAGCCATTTTTTATGGGGCGTATTGTAGATGTTGAAATGTTTCTCAAAAAATATCCTTTTGACCATGAACTACAGAGTAAAGGGTTTACCTTTGAGGTAAGTGATCCGCTCCTTGAGTGGAATAGAAGCCATTTTGCTGTGTGGTGGGATGAAAAGGGAGAAAAACAGGTGACATTAGAACAAAAAGGGGATGTGATCAAGATAGACATTCGGACATTAACGACGATGTTGCTGAGTTATCGTAGACCGGCATATCTTGCACGCATTGGGCGTATTCAAGCAAAGAGTGAGACAATTAAATTGCTTGAGACATTGATTCCTCTTGAGGAGCCTTATTTCTCTGACTATTTTTAATAACAAAAAGAGACCTTTTAGTTCCATCGGAAGGTCTCTTTTTTCATGTCTAACAGATGATGTTTTGTGGGCAATGTGAGAGCCATTTGTCGATATTGTCAAAGACAATGACTGCACGCTTTTCGAGTGCTTCTACAGTGGCAAAAGCAATATGTGGTGTGACAAGTGCATTTTGAGCACCACATAATGGGTGATCTGTTGGGATTGGCGGCTCAATTTCGAATACATCGATTCCAGCCCCAGCAATAGTACCTTCCTGAAGTGCATGTGCTAGCGCTTCGCTATCAACGACAGGACCTCTTGCTGTATTGATTAGTACTGCATGTGGTTGCATCAACGCAAGCTTTTCTGCATTGATCAAATGCTTTGTGTCTTCAGTCAGTGGGACATGAAGAGATACCACATCACATGTTGACAGGAGTGTGTCAAGATCAACAAAGGTAAGTCCCGTCTCTTCCTTGACAGTACGACTGTAGGCAAGTACTTCGCAGCCAAAAGCTTTGGCAATCTGAGCCACGCGAAGGCCAATAGCCCCCGTGCCTATGATTCCGAATTTTTTGCCCTCTAGCTCAAAGCCGATGAGGCCATCTTTTGTACCACCTTGGCGTACCACTTCATCACAACGGATGAGATTGCGATAAAGTGCAATGAGCATGCCAAACACAACGTCTGCAACAGCGGCGTTGGAATAACCTGCACAGTTGCAGACTGTGATCCCACGCGCTTTGCATGCATCTAAGGCAATGTGGTCAACGCCTGTAAATGCAACAGCAAGCATTTTGAGATGAGGGCAGCCAGCAATCACGTCTTGGTTAAGTGGTAGATTAGAAACCGCGATGATATCTGCATCAGCGCCGCGTTGGATCAGCTCCTCAGTGTCAGTCGTACGTGTATCATAGTAAACGATTTCTAAATCAGATGGTAGACTAGCTTTTGTCATAGCAAGTAATTTGTTTTGGGCAACACCAAGTGGTTCAATAATTACAAGTTTCATATATTAAATACCTCTTTCTTCTCGTGTAGGATAGCTTTAAAAACCATTGTAATGAACACGCTCTGCATTAAAGCGTTCTGGGATTGGCTTAGTCACCTCTGTATGACCTAAGGCGATGAGGCTATAGGCTTCAATGCCGTCAGGGAGATTAAAAAGCAACTTGAATTCAGCCATAAGAGATGGGTTGTTACGAATACCACACCACACACTACCAAGGCCAAGTGAATGGGCTGCAAGGAGTATGTTTTGTGTGGCTGCACCGCAATCATCTTGCCAAAGTGTTGGAGAAAGTGTTGTATCAGCACACACCAAGATAGCGATAGGTGCTGTTTTGAGCATAATGGTATAAGGATGAATCGCCATAATTTCTTCAAAGCGTGCCTGATCATCAATCACAACAAAGTGCCAGGGCTGTTTGTTGTGACCAGATGGTGCGTAGAATCCTGCTTTCACAATTTCATCTACCAGATTTTTGGATACAGCTTGATCTGTAAATTGACGGATACTACGACGCGAATAAATTGTTTGTAATACATCATTCATAAACTATTCCTCCTAGATTTGATGGTTATCTTCTAGTTTATCATAGGGTGATTGGCTTTGCCACAGACTTTGGTCTTGAAGAAGCGGAAGAAGTTGTGTCTTAAAGATATACTCAGG
>JBOFIR010000118.1:0-3528 GCA_051650265.1 Cellulosilyticaceae bacterium | reverse complement strand
CTGGTACTACCCCTTCAAAATAGGCATCAATCTGACCTCTACAATAAGGCACGCTCACACCTATCCCAAAAGAATCCAACTTATAAAATTCTTCATACGGATCCCCGATCTCCCAACGATTGAAGTCAATCACACCTAGTCTACCTTCCGGTGTCAGGATCAGATTGCCTGGGTGAAAATCCCCATGCTGGTAGACTGGCTCCTTCGTCCATATCTTATGGATATTGTCGTGAATAAACTGGAGTGCCACCTCATCATCACAGATCCTTACCTGAGATGCCATATAGTCTGCAATCCGTTTCTTCTTTTTTGGAATCTTGGTTCCTACTGGTCGCTGCTCCTTCGGTACTTCTAAGCTATGAATCCGCCTTAGGATCTCACCCGCTTCACGCCCTAGTGCATATTGCTTGGCCTCACTCAGCTTTGGAAGCGCTGTCTCTAAATCCTCACCCTCAACCCATGTGAGCAGTATATAAACATTTTGCCCTTCATTGCAGATCCCAAAGTCAAGGGGCTGTGACATCTCAAATCCAAGTGTTGCATACTTCTTCACAATCTCATACTCTGCTTGCTTTTGCACATTGGTATTCCCTGCAGAGATTCTCAAAAGTAGCTTCTTACCATCTTCTGTTTCAATGAGGTACTTGGTATCATCTGACCATCCTTTATCAACCTTACTGATCCTACGCCATGTCTTGTAACCTGGTATCTCTTCAAACATCTTATGCACCTTAGCCTCACTTGCCAGCTCACTACTTACTCGTTCTAATAGATTTTGGCTCAGCACATCAAACCCTGCTTCATGGGGATGAAGTCCATCTGCAAAGAGACACGCCTCATGTGGCATCAGCTTTAGACCATCTATTACTGTAAAGTCATAAGGTGCTGCTGCCTCACAAATCAGCTGTCCCACCTTGAAAAACTTGTCTTTTTGCTCAGGTGTCACACAATGATCAAGACGCCACAACGGTGTAAGAATATACACTTTTGCATACCCCTTCACATCACTGAGTCGCTTCATAAATGCTTCTACCCGTTGCTGGATCATTGAGAGCGCCTCTATCTTTTTAAAATCATTGGTGCCATAAGCTACCGTAATACAGTCTGGCTTAATCTTCACCACATCAAGAAGTGCATCTGCGTCAAATATATAACCACCTATCCCTTGATTGACAAGCTGCATCCCCAAACCACGTTCTAACTGTACGGGATAAGTGCGGCTAGGCATCTTGGCATCCATTCCCTGTGTGATGGAATCTCCAAGACAAAGTAGTGTTTGCCGCGTCTCTTCAACATAGACAAGCCCCTCTACTTCTAATCTTGCTATATATGTATTGCAGTTATGTGGTAAATAAATTTCTATGACAACTTCTCCCGCACCCTTTTTCGTGTAGCAAATATTCCCACCTTTACTCAGATCAGGCTCTACCAAACTCTCTACGTAGCACCCATTCTCATATACATCAAAATAAACACTCTTTCTAGCATAGCCTTTGATCGCATAATCAAAAGTTATGCGATCCCCTGACATCCTAAACATCATCTTGATCCCTGCATCACAATAAGCTCGTGTCCGAAAGAAGCCATCCTCATCTTCATAAAATGCTAATCCTTCTCTCGAAAACCTACTTGGTAGCATCCACTCCTCTTTGATCAAGAGCTCTATATTATTTTTAAAAATTTTATCATATGCCAACATATCTGTTCTCCCTAGACTCTATTTTCAAAATTTTATTACTCTTATCATATACCTCCCTATTTGAGATGTCAAAAGCTATGCACGCAGAAATCTTCTACCATACTTCACCCCTATAAAGCTACCATACCCTACTATATATAGCCCTACTACAGGCAAGAATGCACGTCCTGTAAAGAAGCTCCCGTAGTAACTTGAAACCATAAAAAGGAGTAAGGTATGGGTAATATAGATTTGCACACTGATTTTTTTATAATTTAATAACCCTTTTTTCTTACTCTCATTATTTTTGAGATAACTCATGATAAGTACCGTCAAAGGGATAAGCGTGAAATACATATTATAATGAGGTGTCTGCGTCCTCTGTAGCAAGGTAATCTCCACGTATTGCATCACCAAAGTCAAGGCAATTCCTATCCCTAACCACGTGTTGCTCCGCTTGATCCACAACTGCTTTTCATGAAAATACATCCCTAATGTCATGTAAAACAATCCAAAGCATACCCCAGACCGTGTTTTGAAAAAGATCCCTAGAAACCACTCATAGAAAGTTGATAGTATAGGGATCTGCTGCGTAACGCCTAAGTAGGCATCACCAAATATGCCGAAAATATGAAGTACCAACGCTATGAATAGTATTTGTCTAAGGGTAAACTTCTTGAGTAATACATGGAGTAAAATAAGCGCAATCCATGTTGCACTCACAAACCAAAACTGGATGAATAAACTCCCCCCATACAGTATGTTCCCTGAATTCATAAAAGAATAACCCGCAATGCACAGGTATAGAAGTATCCAAGGCAAGAAGATTTTTACTTGATTTCCTATATACCGTGTGATGTGCTCCCATTCTTGTAACTTTTCATGCCTCAGGGTGATCCCTGTGAGTATAAAAAACAAAGGAACAGCAATTCTTGCAATACCATTAACAACATAAAAGGTAATCGCATCGTCTACTTTGATCCCATGGATTGCAACCACCAAAAGCGCTAAAAACACCCTAAACATGTCCATATTGATGGCTAATCTTTTCTTCATATGTACCCTCCTGTTTATCATTATCCCTTGAGTATATGTGACAAAGCTTAAGATTCGTCTTATCAAATACTTAAGATTTCATTAAGTTTTTTTGGCTCTGTTAAACAAGATTGAGAATATTTGTCTAAAAATTCCTCTAGAGAAAATGTACGAGATCATTGATGATAGACTTAGTGTGATCCGCAGTATTATATAAAATAGCCTTGATTAACTAGAATAAAGACATTGGCACGATACCTATTCGGTAGTGACAATGCCTTTATTTTATATTATGGTTTTTCCCATTTTTCAACGATGAAAATAATATCAAAGACACTTAGTTGTTTCATGAAGGCTACGGAGAAGTTGAAATTATCTAGAAGCACTTTGAGGGTAGGCGCGGCCCCTGTAGCATTATACAAAAAGGTGGTAGTTAATTGAGTCTCTAAAACGGCATTAGGATCATTTGGAATCATACCATTATAGTTGAGAGACTGAACTGTAGTATTGGATTCATCTTGAATGACAAAGAGCATTTGATAAACTGATCCAAAAGCAGGTGGCGGATCAGAAAGAAGAAAGCTAGCACGTAGAGAAAGAGTAATCAAGTAAAGACCTGGTAAGGGTAAATGAAGTGTATCATTAGTAACAGTCGTTGTAGATAGGCTATATTCACCTGTTGAGTAAATAGGATTGATACCCATGTTTGATAAATTAAGAGGCCCGACTGTAGAAAGTTCATTAGTATAATTTCTATCACGGAGTTGAACAAAGCTTTGTGGTGCTAGTGGACCAGTAGGGCCAGTGGGACCAGT
>JBOFIR010000117.1:0-22056 GCA_051650265.1 Cellulosilyticaceae bacterium | reverse complement strand
GGCGACAGCACCTCACTATCGTGGGCCATACAAGGCTGTGAGTGATACCCCGTTATATGATGCGAGAGACTTTGAACTTGAAGATCCTTTTATTTGGAGAGATGCATCAGGGCAGTATTGTATGATTGCAAAAGATATGGATGGCAGAAGCTGTGGGGAAGCTGGAGGGGGAATTTTTGCTACCTCATCAGACTGTTTAGACTGGGAGATTCATCATGGACAGCTTGCCTATTCTAAGAATGTTCTTTGGGAAGATGGGGTAACGCGTAGAATGGGAAGTCTGGAAAGACCGTTCATCCTCTTTGAAGAGGGTGAACCTACACATATGTTCTTTGCTACTTCTGATGGTCCAGGGGGGCTTATGGCGTGTGAAAATACATGGAATATGGTCATCCCACTTAAGAGAAACAAGCCACGTACTTAGAGTGCGTGGCTTGTTTTTTGACGAGAATGATAAAGGAGAAGGCACGATGTCGGGAGACGATATAATGATGAAAATTCATAATAGAGTTCAATAATAGACATAAACAGGGGTGAAAATGACTATAAACAGGATAAAAATTAATATATAATAGTATAAAGTTTAGTGAAAATTATTAATTAATTAGCAGGAGATGATGTGATGAGCACAGAAAATACAAGCATCTTAAAAGAATTAACAAGAGAAGAAGTCGTATCGGCTGCAGATCAATGTATCAATCAAGTAAGAATAGCAATGGCACAGCTTGGGACAGGATTCAAAGGATGTGTCAGTCACGATAATTTTTATCAAGCAACAGGTAACTGGGACTGGACTGAAGGTTTTTATACAGGAGAGATCTGGCTTGCTTATGAACTCACAGAGGATGAAGCCTTCAAGGAGTTGGCATTACTCCATGTAGACAACTTCTTAGAGCGTATTCAAAAGAGAAATAATGTAGATCACCATGATATGGGATTCCTCTATTCATTATCTTGCGTAGCAGCTTATAAACTGGTAGGGTCAGAGACTGCAAAAGAAGCAGCCCTTCTTGCTGCAGATAATCTTATGAGTCGTTTTCATGAGAAAGGTGAATTTCTTCAAGCATGGGGAGCACTTGGTGCAAAAGATAATTATCGTTTGATTATCGATTGTCTTCTCAACTTACCGTTACTTTACTGGGCAACAGAGGTAACAGGTGATGAGAAATACAGTGTCGTTGCAAAGAAGCACCTCACTACATGTTGTAAAAACATCAAGCGTGAAGACCATTCTACTTACCATACTTATTATTTTGATACTGAGACAGGAGAGCCTCTAAGAGGGGTAACTGCTCAAGGTTATAGGGATGGTTCTGCATGGGCAAGGGGACAGGCGTGGGGTGTTTATGGATTAGCGCTAAGCTATAAGTATACACATAATCCGGAGTATATTGCTTTATTTAAGGATGTGACAGATTTCTTTATAGAGCATTTGCCAAGTGACCTCGTACCTTATTGGGACTTTGACTTTACAGATGGTGCAGATGAGCCCAAAGATTCTTCGGCAGCAGCGATTGCTGTATGTGGGATGCTTGAGATGAGTAAGTATCTTGAAGAAGATGAAGCAGCGCACTATACCCAAATGGCTGGAAAGATCTTGAAGTCACTCATAGCAAATTATAGTGTAAAAGATGAGGCAATCTCTAATGGTCAATTATTACATAGTACGTATGCCAAGCAGTCACCATTCAATACAGTGGGTAATAATGGTGTAGATGAATGTTGTACATGGGGAGATTATTTCTACTTTGAAGCGATTATACGTAGTCTGAAGGACTGGGAGCTTTACTGGTAAGAAACAAGAAGGATACAAAATTTGGAGGGGACCAAAATGTATACAATTTTAGAACGACTAGAGATGGTAGGTATTGTACCTGTTATTAAAATAGAACGCGTAGAAGATGCGGTGCCACTTGCACGTGCATTATGTGATGGGGGGCTTCCAGTAGCTGAAGTAACCTTTAGGACAGCATGTGCCAAAGATGCAATTCGTGAGATTCGCACAGCGTTACCGCACATGTTAGTGGGGGCAGGCACTGTGCTAACTACCAAGCAAGTAGACGAGGCGATCGAGGCAGGGGCCGAATTCGTAGTAAGTCCAGGGCTCAATGAACAAGTAGTACGCTATTGTCAGAAAAAAGGGATACCAATCCTGCCAGGTTGTGCGAATCCATCGGATGTGGAAAAAGCCATTACTTTGGGATTAGAAGTCGTGAAGTTCTTCCCTGCGGAAGCAGCGGGTGGCTTACCGATGATCAAGGCTATGTCGGCGCCATATCATCAGATGCGCTTTATGCCAACAGGCGGCATCAATGAGGCGAATCTAGAGAGTTATCTTGCATTTAATAAAATTATTGCTTGTGGTGGGAGTTGGATGGTATCTGAGGAGTTGATTGCACAAGGTCAATTTGATCAGATTAGAATACTGACGCAGCAAGCGGTAGGCAAGATGCTAGGCCTAACTTTCCATCACATGGGAAGCGCAGAAGGTGTGAGCCTTGGGCATCTGATGGGCATACAGGTCGTGGGTGGTACGGCTCTAGTGGATGTGCCGCATGTGACTTACGCCGTGAGTAACCTCAGAAGAACTTGTGGTTACCTGACATTACAAGGTGTAGCTTATGAAGAGAAGGATTCAGATAAGATTGTATTAGCAGAACGTATGGGTGGTCTGGAAGTCAGACTCATACAGAAGTAGGGGGAGATTAGATGAAAGTTGTAACGTTTGGAGAAATCATGTTGCGATTGGCCCCAGAGGGTTATCTTAGATTCAATCAAGGAAATAAATTAGAGGCAACTTATGGTGGTGCAGAGGCAAATGTGGCTATTTCTTTGGCACATTTGGGTGTACCAAGCAGCTTTGTGACAAAACTACCAGCCAATGATATGGCTCAAGGGGCAATCGACGAACTACGTAAGTATGGTGTAGATACTTCATCAATCGTAAGGGGTGGTGAGCGTATAGGGATTTACTTCTTGGAGAAAGGTGCTTCTCAGCGTGCATCAAAAGTCATCTACGATCGTGCCTACTCTGCTATGAGTGAAGTGAGACAAGGTGAGTTTGACTGGGATACCATCTTTGCAGATGCTACTTGGTTTCACTTTACAGGGATTACCCCGGCCCTTAGTGAGGATTTGACGACTATTTGCCTTCAAGCATGTCGTGAAGCGCGTGCAAGAGGGATTACTGTAAGTTGTGATGTCAACTATAGACCTAAACTTTGGTCTATTGAGAAAGCAAGAGAAGTCTTATCTGAGCTGATGTACTCAGTAGATGTATGCATTGCCAATGAAGGGCAAGCAGCAGGGGTGTTTGAAATAGAGGGTGCTAATGAGGCGGACTTAGGTGCTAAACTCTGCAAGAAGTTTGGTTTTAAATACGTTGCCATGACACAGCGCAAGGCACTTTCTGCCAGTGATCATAGATGGTCAGCAGCACTTTATGAAAAGGACACTGAAAAGCTGTATCAATCAAGGGTATATGACATCCACTTGGTAGACCGCGTTGGTGGCGGGGATTCTTTTGCTGCAGGATTAATCAGTAGCATGGTCACACAGGTAGATCCACAGTATGCCTTGGAATTTGGGGTTGCGGCATCTTGCCTCAAACATACGATAGAGGGGGATTACAACCGTGTATCCCGTCAGGAAGTGGAGATATTGATGGAAGGAAATGACTTAGGCCGCGTTCAGCGCTAGGATTCAGATAGAGGAGAGAAAGAAATGTCTAGAGTAAGAGGTTTTCTAGGAGCACACAGAGCAGAGATTAGGAACTATTGTGAAATCCATTGTCAAGAAGAGGTACAAGAGACACTACGTATTGCAGATGATGTCTGCAATAATCACTTCTTGTTTGAAAGTAAGTGGGAGATGGAGCGTACTTACATACCAGTCACTTTTGAAAAAGGTGAGATCGCGTGGGATCGTATACCATTTGGTGACCCTGAGTGGGTATATGCTATGAATCGTAACCGCTACTTTATTACGCTCGCACAAGCGTATGTACTCACGGGAAATGAAAAGTATACCTTGGCATTTATTGATTTATTAGAGCATTGGATTCAAAGCAATCCTTTGACACCAGAAAGACACAATACCACATGGCGTACGATTGAGACAGGTCTACGTGCTGAAAACTGGCTTAAGGCGTATGAGATTTTCAAGGTGAGTGAAATCTGGGATTATGCAATTGAAGAGAAGCTTAAGGCAAGTCTTGTAGACCATGCAGAGCACATCATGGCACATAATGATGACTTTAGAAGGCTCAGTAACTGGGGTGTTATTGAGAATCATGGTTTATTCCTTATAGGGGTACTGTTACCTGAGCTTGAGCGTAGCAAAGTCTACATTGAGACAGCCAAAGAGCGCCTTGAACTTGCTATCACAAGACAAGTAAGAGGAGATGGCATGCACTGGGAACAATCTCAGCTTTATCACAATGAAGTGCTCAGAGCTTTTGTAGATGTGCTCATCTGTAGTGAAAATAATGGGATTACCTTTAGTGAGTCGTTTAAATCCGGTGTATATGCTATGGTAGATACAACCATGCATATGACAAAGCCAAATCATATGCAACTTGCAAATGGGGATAGCGATGACATGGATGCAAGAGATATCCTCGTACGTGCGGCAGTCCTCTATGAAGATCCAATTCTTAAGGGTATGGCTTATCCAGATGTGGACTTTGAAAGTATTTGGGACATAGGCTGGGAAGGTGTTATACGCTATCAAGCGCTTGGAAGTAGTAGCCCGCAAGTACTTGCAAGGAACTTCGAAGATAGTGGGAACTACTGTATGCGCGATACTTGGGAAGAAAATGGAAGCTTTGTTCACTTCAAGTGTGGGACGCTAGGAGGAGGCCATGGACATGTGGATCTACTTCATGTAGACCTGATGTACAAGGGGCAAGATATTTTGATTGATAAAGGCCGCTATACCTATGTAGATAGCAAGGAACGCTATTACCTAAAGTCTTGTGAAGGACACAATACTACAGTAGTAGATGCGCAGCCATTTACAAAGATCCAAGATACTTGGGGATATAGCAATATGGCGAATCCTGTTCAAGGAAGAGTGGTTAATAAGGAGATATTTGATTATGTAGAAGGTATGCATCTTGGTTATATGGGACTTGAAAATCCTGTGGTAGTAGGGCGTAAGCTTCTATGGATCAAACCGAATATATTGGTTATCAGTGATAGCTTCCATGGTAGGGGGTCACATACTTACAATCAATACTTCCACTTTGCAAAAGGAAGCCTTATGCAAGAAGAAGATCATATTGCTTATACAAGTGGGCCTATCAAGGCGCAGCTTTATACAATAGGTGATGTACACTATGAGTGCATGCAAACACAAAGTGCGCCAACATACAATGCACTAGAGGAAACACCTTCTCTTAAGACAACATTTGAAGGAGAGGGACTTACAAGTCGGATCACTGTATTGGTGATGTCAAATGAGGCAGACACGCAAAAATTTGCAGTAGAGCAGGTGCCAATTAGCATCGATGGTGTGATGCATCAAGATCATAAGAGCATACAGGCAGTGAAGATTCAGTGTGGAGAAACTTCACACATCGTAACGATCAGACATGAGGAGCTTCAGTCGGGGAGACAACTCATTTGTGTAGAGGGTGAATATATTTATGGGCGTGTTGCACTTACACAAGTTGAATGTGGCAAGCGTCAGACGCAAATTGTAGTAGGGTAAAAGAAAAGAGGTTAGGAGATTGCTCAAAAATGAGTTATCTACTAGCCTCTTTTGCATGGTTATGAATGATTGACTTTATCAAGAAGTGGAAGCGCCATCAAGATACTTTGATGTAGCGTCGCCAAATCTTCAGGGGAGAGACATTCAATACGTGATGCAAGTCTCTCTTTAATAAGTTTTTTGTGTGATTCGAAGAGTTCAACAGCTTTGTCTGTCGTAGTAATGAGGATCGTACGTCTATCCTTTGGATTCTCAGCGCGCTCAGCTAGGCCTTCTTCAATCAGTTTGTCTATGATAGGTGTCATATTTGACTTGGAAATACAGAGTTTTTGGGCCATTTCAGACATTGTTGTAGGGCTATTGTGCACAAGGTAGAAAATAACCTTTACATGGGAAGGTGGGAGAGGCATACTTCTCAAAAATTCATCTTGTTTAAAAATCGTATCATTCAATTTGATAACTAACCTAAAGATATCCTCAGAAACTTTAGGCAAATCAGCATTGCTCATGACTTAATCTCCTTCTTTCACCTCGATTTTATCCTTAGTATACCCCAAAAGGCTTGTTTATACAAATAAAAGTTATTGACTTATAATAGTTATAAAAATATAATTAATATAAAATCATAAGAAATAGATTGATTGACAACGATCTCAAGGAGGCAAGACCAATGTTAAAGATGATTAAGTATTTAAAGCGATCTGCCTTATCGGTATTGGCCATTGTATTATTACTGGTGGTCCAAGCGATGTGTGATTTATCTTTACCTGACTATACATCCAATATTGTCAATGTGGGTATACAGCAAGGTGGAGTAGAAAACGCTGTACCGAAAGCGATCCGTAAGAGTGAGTTTGATAAATTATTATTATTTATGGATGAGACTGACCAGACTTTCGTAAAAGATCAGTATAGTTTGGTAGATTCATCAGACACAAAAGATTACCCAGTAGTCGCTACTGAGGAAGTTTATGCGTTACATACAAAAGATGTTGCAACACTTGATCAGCTTGATACGATTTTGGCAAAACCTATGCTGATGTTATCAGGCGTTGAAAAGAAGGCTGGAGATGCCGATCTCAAGGCAATGCTCACTCAAATGCCAAAAGAGCAAGTGGCAGCAATGAAAAAAGAAGCTATGACAAAATTTGATGAGATGCCAGATAGTATGATTTCACAGGCTGCTACAAGCTATGTTAAAGCAGAGTATGAAGCCATCGGAATGGATACAGAACGTATGCAATTCCTCTATATCCTCTCATCAGGTGGACAGATGTTACTCATTGCCCTACTAAGTATGGTAGCAACTGTAACAGTAGGTTTCTTGGGTGCACGTGTTGCAGCAGGCCTAGGTAGAGATCTAAGAGGACGTGTATTTAAGAAGGTTGTAACTTTCTCAAATACAGAGTTAGACCAATTCTCTACAGCATCACTGATTACAAGAAGTACCAATGATATTCAGCAGATTCAGATGCTGATGGTTATGTTGCTTCGCGTGGTATTCTATGCGCCAATCATGGGACTTGGTGGTGTAGTGAAAGTTTTAGGAACAGATACATCTATGGCTTGGGTTATTGCAGTAGCGGTGGTGGCTATTCTTTCACTGGTACTTGTACTCTTTGCAGTAGCAATTCCTAAGTTTAAGATCGTTCAGAAGTTAGTTGATAAAGTTAACCTTGTTATGAGAGAGATCCTTACAGGGATGCTCGTTATCAGAGCTTTTAGTACACAAAAGCATGAAGAAGAGCGCTTTGATAAGGCGAACAAAGACCTTACAAAAACAACACTTTTTGTTAACCGTGTGATGGCAACAATGATGCCTATGATGATGCTCATTATGAATGGCATCACAGTGCTGATTGTATGGAATGGTGCACATAGTGTGGATGCAGGAACGATGCAGGTAGGAGACATGATGGCATTTATTCAATATACAATGCAGATCATCATGAGCTTCCTGATGATCTCTATGGTGTCAATCATGCTTCCAAGAGCATCTGTATCAGCAAATCGTATTGAAGAAGTTCTTCAAACAGACTGCGTCATCAAGGAAACCAATGCACCAAAAGCTTTTAAACCAGCACAAAAAGGACTCATTGAGTTCAAAAATGTTGCATTTAGATACCCAAATGCAGAGGAAGATGTACTGAGTGAGATCAATTTCACAGCAAGACCAGGTCAGACAACAGCCTTTATTGGAAGTACAGGAAGTGGTAAATCCACACTGATCAATCTGATTCCAAGATTCTATGATGTAATGGCTGGAGAGATCTTGGTAGATGGTGTGAATATCAAGGATGTCAGTCAACATGACCTGAGAGAAAAGATTGGATATGTGCCTCAAAAAGGTGTATTATTCTCAGGAACTATTGATAGTAACTTGAGATATGGTAAGCAAAATGCATCAGAAGAAGAGCTCAAAAAAGCAGCAGAGATTGCACAAGCAACAGACTTTATTAGTGCAAAGGCTGAAGGATTTGACTCTGAGATTGCACAAGGTGGAACTAACGTATCTGGTGGGCAAAAACAACGTCTTTCAATTGCACGTGCCATTGCCAAAAATCCAGAAATTTATATCTTTGATGATAGTTTCTCAGCACTTGACTACAAGACAGATGTAGCACTTAGAAAAGCATTGAAGCATGAAACAGCAGAAAGTACAGTATTGATTGTTGCACAACGTATTAGTACGATCCTTCATGCAGAGCAAATCATAGTACTTGATGAAGGTAAGATTGTAGGAGTCGGTACACATGAAGAGCTTCTTAAAAACTGTGAGGTTTATGAGCAGATTGCTTTATCACAACTTTCAAAGGAGGAGCTAGCTCATGAGTAATCAAAAACAACGTAAAGGATTTGGACCAGGCGGAGGACATGGGCCAATGGGAGGCATGGGCGCTGGCGAAAAAGCAAAAGACTTCAAAGGAACAATGAAAAACCTTATGAAGTACCTGAGACCATTTAGATTATCTATATTAGTTGTTATTATCTTTGCGGTAGGTAGTGCGGCATTCTCTATTGTAGGGCCAAAACTACTTGGGAAAGCAACAACTAAGATTTTTGATGGTTTAGTAGATAAAGTAGGTGGCGGGACAGCGGGAATTGACTTCACTTACATTGGTAACATGTTATTATTCTTATTGGCTTTATATGTAATCAGTGCACTCTTTGCCTTTATCCAAGGCTTTGTGATGTCAGGAATCTCACAAAAAGTATCGTATAACCTTAGAAAAGAGATTTCAGCAAAGATCAATCGTATGCCACTAAGATACTTTGATACAAAAACACATGGGGAAGTACTCTCTCGCGTAACCAATGACGTTGATAGTATTAGCCAGAACCTTAACCAAAGTATGACACAAGTGATTACATCAGCAACAACACTGATTGGGGTATTGATCATGATGTTCTCTATCAGTGGTTCAATGACAGTGGTTGCATTACTCATCTTACCAATTTCAATGTTCTTTATTAGTCTTGTAGTGAAGCGTTCTCAAAAATACTTCAAGAGCCAACAAGAGTATTTAGGTCATGTCAATGGTCAGGTAGAGGAAGTTTATGGTGGACACACAATTGTTAAAGCGTTCAATGGGGAAGAAGAAGCAATTGCAGAGTTCAACAAACTCAATGATACACTTTATAACTCAGCATGGAAATCACAGTTCTTATCAGGGATGATGATGCCAATTATGAGCTTTATCGGAAATATTGGTTATGTAATGGTTTCTATCCTTGGGGGCTGGTTAGCAGTTAAGAAAACAATCGAAGTAGGGGATATCCTTTCTTTCATCCAATACATGAGGTCATTCAACCAACCAATTGCACAGACAGCGCAAGTTGCAAACTTGATGCAGTCTACAGCAGCTGCTGCAGAGCGTGTCTTCGAATTCTTAAATGAAGATGAAGAAGTACAATTTGCGAAGGAGCCAGTAAGCACAGAAGCGATTGAAGGCTACGTTGACTTTGAAGATGTACACTTCGGGTACACTGAAGATCGCGTGATCATCAATGATTTCACAGCTCATGTGAAACCAGGTCAAAAAGTAGCAATCGTAGGACCAACAGGTGCAGGTAAGACAACAATGATCAAGCTGCTCATGAGATTCTATGATGTAAACTCAGGCGCAATCCGTATCGATGGGCATGATATCAAAGATTTCAACCGTAATGAACTTCGTAGTGTATTTGGTATGGTACTCCAAGATACATGGTTATTCAACGGAAGTATCATGGAAAACATTCGCTATGGTAAGCTCGATGCAACAGAAGATGATATCAAGCGTGCAGCAAAAGCAGCCCGCGTACACCACTTCGTGAAGACATTGCCAGATGGCTACAACATGGTCCTTAATGAAGAAGCAAGCAACGTCTCACAAGGTCAGAAACAGCTTCTGACTATCGCACGTGCGATCTTAGCAGATCCTAAAGTTCTGATATTAGATGAGGCAACAAGTTCTGTAGACACACGTACAGAGGTACTCATCCAACAGGCTATGGAGAACCTCATGAAAGGGCGCACAAGCTTCATTATCGCTCACCGTCTGTCAACCATCCGTAACGCGGATCTCATCCTCGTTATGAAAGACGGGGATATCGTAGAGCAAGGTAACCACAATGAGCTTCTTGCAGCAAATGGCTTCTACGCATCACTTTACAATAGCCAGTTTGAACAAACAGAAGAAGCATAAGCTTGATCAAATAAAAATGCAGCACCTCGGCATATGCCAAGGCGCTGCATTTTTTTAATCAAAAACAAAGATCTCTTCAATTGGAGTTTTTACGGCTCTTGAAATATCGATTGCTAATTTGAGTGAGGGATTATATTTACCAGCCTCTAGGCGCATAATGGTTTCACGTCTTACACCAACTTGTTCTGCTAGCTGCTCTTGGGTAAGATCTTGTAATAGTCGGTATTTTTTGAGGTTACATACGAATTCAGCCATGGTTAATCCTCATTTTCAAAGCGATACAAGAGATGACCTTGCAATAAGATGGAGCAACCAAAGGTTAAGCCGATTAGTGCAAGGAGAAAACTCAGGGATGTATAAGCGTCATGAAATCTTCCTGCAAAAACGATCGTACCAATAATAAGGACTTTAAGGCTCGTTTTGTGAGCAATAGCCTCTGCGCGATAAGCATTGAACTGAAAACGTTCATCGATTAAAGTACCTGACATTTTTCCCTCATAATAAAAACTAAAGAATCCAAAGAATGCAAAGAATAAAAAAGCAAAAGGAATAGGAGAAGGTTGTGGTAAAAAACCTAGAAAGCCTAAAAATCCAGCAAAGCCTAATAGGCCTAACTTGGGATTGATTTTTCGTGTATGTGTACGTGCAGTATCAGTTGTTAAATTATAAAAAAGTCCGCTATCCCAAAAACGTTTTAATCTATTTTTGACCTTCATAAAGCACCTCTCTTGGTGATGTATTTGTATCTTTATGAGATAAATATATCACTAATCATCCTGTGTGTCAAATAAATTCTGAAAAAATAAATAATATGCTATTTAAGGTGGGAAGCTATACTAAATAAAACATGAATGAGGAATGGTATACACGAAGAAACTATTATCAAAAGTATAAAGTAATGAAGGATGATATGATGAATAGACGAATAGGTGGCATTGCGCATGTAGGGATAACAGTGGCAGATTTAGATCGGGCAAAGAAATTTTATGGTAGGGTACTAGGTCTTGCTTTCAAAGGACAGATGGTTATGGAAGGCGATGCGACAGACCGGTTATTTGGAATGGAAGGATGTAGGGTGCATGTAGCCTACTTCAATGGAACCAATCGTATGGGTATACCACCAGTAGAGCTCCTTTATTTTGAAAATAGAGAGATAAGGCCTTGTGTAAGTGAACTAGATCGGGTATCCCTATCAGAGCTCTGTTTTTATGTGAAGCGGATTGATCAGGTGTACGAGGAACTTGTAGAAAAAGGTGTGGTATTCTTATCTGCGCCTCAATACTTTGATCTATCAGATCAAGGGTTTGGGCGGAGTAAAGCTGTCTATCTCAGGGATAGTGAGGGGAACATTTTAGAACTCATTGAAGCATGTGATTAATCCAGTAGGTTTGAAGATCTGAAAAAATAAAAGATGAAAATAAGAAACAAACAAAAACTGGCTATAAACGCCAGTTTTTGTTTGTTTAAAAAATCTGACAATTATGATACTATAAGATGAAGTCTCAAATTTAGGGGGAGAAGATGCTAAAAATTAGTCATTTTTCTAAGACGTATAAAGGTGGAAAAAAAGCAGTAGATGATCTGAGCATTGAGGTACAGCCAGGTGATATTTATGGCTTTATAGGGCACAATGGTGCAGGCAAAACGACGACACTTAAGGCTTGTACTGGGATATTGGATTTTGAAGAAGGAGAAATCAAAGTTGATGGGATTTCGATTAAGGCAGATCCTATTCGCTGTAAGAAGATGATGGCATTCATACCGGATAATCCAGATCTCTATGCGTACCTTACGGGGATTCAGTATCTTAATTTTGTCTGTGATGTCTATGAAGTGAGTAAGGCAGATCGAGAGATACGTATAGAGCAGTATGCCAAGGCATTTGAGATATTGGAGAGCCTCGGTGATCTGATTAGCGCATATTCACATGGGATGAGACAGAAGCTGGCGCTAGTAGGTGCGTTGGTACATGAACCTAAGCTCTTGGTACTGGATGAACCTTTTGTTGGATTGGATCCTAAAGCTGCACATACACTCAAGCAATTGATGAATGCACACTGTGAAAATGGAAATGCCATCTTTTTCTCCACACATGTACTGGATGTGGCAGAGAAGCTGTGCAATAAGATTGCTATTATCAAGGGTGGCAAACTCATTACCAGTGGTACTACTGAGGAAGTGAGAGGGACAGAGAGCCTTGAAAATGTATTTTTGGAGTTGGTAGACCATGAATAATATCATATTACTATTAAAGGTTTACTTTATGGGAAGATTAGGGGTTAATAAAGTACTTCATACTAAGGATGCAAAGGAGCGGCAGAAGTATACGCGTGTATTGCTCTTTTCTATACTGGGGGTGCTGGCTTTACTAGCTTATTGGACATTCTATTGTTATTTAATCGATGAGAACATGAGGATGATGGGGATTAATAGTGGATTACTTGCCATTACTTTTGGTGCGGTGGGGATTATTTGTCTGGCAACAACGGTTTATAAGGGCACAAGCATACTGTTTAGTTCAGAAGATTTTAATATTGTGATGCCGCTTCCGATTAAGATGAGTGAGTTGGTCACAGCGAAGCTCATCACACTTTATTTATCCAATCTAGTATTTACATTAGGATTTATGCTACCAGCCATGGGAATTTATATATGGCGAGAGCATCCAGGGATTCTTTTTTATGTATATGGTGTGATTGCTTTACTAGTTACCCCAATCATTCCAATGATTGTAGCAACTGTATTAGGTGTAGTGATTAGCATCGTTTCTGCTAGATTTAAGCACCACAACCTTGTATCTATTCTACTTATGGTTGTCGTCTTTGTAGCCATTATGTGTTCATCTTTTATGGTGGGATCTATGGATGAAGCCAGCCTTGGGCAGATTGGAACAGTTGTTACAGAGGCGATCAATAAGATGTATCCGCTAACACCACTTTTTATTGGTGCACTCTGTAATTATCAAATTTTAGATTTGTTAGGACTGGTGCTGATTTCACTGGGCTGTTTTGGTATATTTGTAGGCGTAGTAGGTGCAATGTTTAAGCAGATTCATACACTGCTCACGACGACACATACATCAAAAAATTATCGTATGACACGTCTGGAGACAACAACACCGCTCGTGGCTATGTATAAGAGAGAACTCAGACGATTTATTTCATCCCCTACGTATGTGATGAATACAGGTATTGGTGCGATTATGCTCCTTATTTTGGCAGGTGTATTGGTGTATCAACAGGAGGCTGTGCAAGCATTTGTGTTGCAAGTGCCTGAAGTAAGTGGGATGATTCCTATTCTTGTGTGCCTAGGTGCTGCACTTTGTGTGATGATGACAGATACGACTGCGATCTCTATTTCACTTGAGGGCAAATATTTTGAACAGCTCAAGATGTATCCTGTCTCTGTGATGCAAATATTTATGTCTAAGATCATGGTGAATTTGACAATGACAGTACCAGTAATCGTGATAGCGGTACCTGTGATGGGGATCGCTTGTGGTATGAGTCTACTTCAGATTTTACTAGGGTACTTGGTAGTAGGTGCTTATGCATTACTCGGTCCTATGTTTGGTATTATGATCAACCTACTTCTTCCTAAACTAGAGTGGGATAATGAGATTACAGTGATCAAACAAAGTATGGCATCTTTATTAGGAGTATTGGGTGGGATTCCATTAGTTATTCTAGCAGGAGCGAGTCTTTTATTGGTAGGTGTGATAGATATACATCTGATTTTGATAGGGGTAGCACTTGTTATTGGTATTATAGATTTTATTTTATACCGTTTATTAAAAACTTGGGGCATACGCAAGTTTTATGAACTATAGAAGAGGTGAATCATGGGAAAGATTGTAGCAATTGGTGGTGGTGAACTAAGATCTGGTGAAACAAAGGCAATTGATGAGTATATCGTAAGGCTTTCCGGCAAAGAACGACCAAGACTGCTTTTTATACCTACAGCAAGTTATGATGCTGTAGGGTACATAGAATTGATTGTGCAGTATTTTGGAGAACTAGGTTGTGAGGTAGACTGCCTTTGTTTGGTAAGTGAATCACCGAGTGATCAGGTGGTTAAAGATAAGATTCTAGGTGCAGATATTATCTATGTAGGCGGTGGCGATACAGTAAGGATGATGGAGAGGTGGCAGGAGAGCAAGGTGGATGTCTACCTCAAAGAAGCTTATGACAAAGGTACGGTATTATCAGGGCTTAGTGCAGGCTCAATTTGTTGGTTTGCATTTGGGCACAGTGATAGTGAGTCTTTTCATAGCAACGGGACATGGGATTATGTAAGAGCATATGGCTTGGGGCTGATCCCTATGGCACATTGTCCACACTACAATGAAGAAGGTAGAGAAACTTTTGATGAGATGATGATAGGTGAGATGTTACCTGGCATTGCTTTAGAGAATCAGACTGCTTTTATAGAAATCGATGGCCTTTATCATGTATTGAAAGTAAACGATCAAAGACATGCTTATAGAGTAGAGTATAGGGATGGCATACTGAGCAAAGAAGAGATTTGATAAAAAGCTTTTTAGTCCCTTGGAAATGTGGCTATAATAGAGGTAGGAGGGGTGAGCATATGAATCTCAACATAGAAGAATTACTTTATACATTACCAGCAGTACTGATTGCCATATCGATGCATGAATTAGCCCATGGCTATATGTCTTATAAGTTAGGTGATCCTACAGCTAAGGCAAATGGACGTTTATCACTGAACCCATTAGCACATCTTGATTTGGTAGGGACATTGTGCCTGATTTTATTTCACTTTGGATGGGCAAAGCCTGTACCGGTCAATCCTTATTATTACAAGAACCGTAAGAGGGGGATGGTACTGGTGTCTCTTGCAGGTCCAATGATGAACTTTATCATTGCATTTATAAGCCTTTTGATATCTGGTGTGATCCTGAAAGTTACAGGAGGGTATGGTGGTAAGGGAATTTACTATGTATTCCAGTTCTTTAGCTATACCACAATTATTAATCTAGGATTAGGTGTATTTAACCTCATTCCATTTCCGCCACTCGACGGTTCTAAGATTCTTGGGGCAGTATTACCAGAAGGGCAGTATTTTAAATACATGCAATATGAGCGTTATGGGTATTTTATTCTAATGGCATTGCTATGGTTAGGTGTGCTGAGTGTACCACTCAACTTCCTCAATAGTCACATTTATGATGGAATGTGGGCAATAGTCAGTATGGTATTAGGTTTATAATAGGAGCTTCTTTGGAAGCTCTTATTTTTTTGCTGCATCTTAAATCTATGATATAGACAAGTGTATAAAATGAGTTTATCTTTAAAAGAGTGATATATTATATTTTTAGGGGTATGGAGGCGATTGTTATGTTAATTGAAAAAAATAGTACATGGATCATGATTGGTGATTCCGTCACAGACTGTGGGAGAAAGCAACCAGAAGGGGAAGATATTAGTTGTTTTTCGGGCCCATGGGGAAATGGGTATGTGGAGCTGGTAAGAGGTTACCTGGGAGCATTTCATCCTGGGGTGGGGGTGAGAGTGATTAATAAAGGTACATCTGGTCATCAAGCAAAGGATCTTGTGGCAAGATGGGAAGAGGATGTTCTGGCTTATAAGCCAGAGTGGGTGAGCATTATGATAGGCATCAATGATGTATGGCGTGTATTTGATGCACCACATATCAAATCTTTACATGGCAATGTCACAGATTATGAAAAGTATATGCGTGAGATGATTGAGCGTACACTACCTATTACAAAGAATATTATTGTGATGACACCATACTTTATTGAGTCAAACCTTGTAGATCCGATGCGTCAGGAGATGGATGCCTATGGGCGTGTTTGTACAAGACTTGCTAAAGAATATCAACTCTATTTTGTAGATACGCAGGCTGCATTTGATAAGGTTTTGGAAGATACACATCCAATGACGATCTGTTGGGACCGTATACACCCTAATGTGATTGGACATACACTTCTTGCACATAAGATCTTGGAAGTGATAGAGGCAAAGTAAAACAAAGACTAGAGATGGAGGCACAAAAGACAGATGATTCACTATGACAATATGAGAAAAGCAACTTTTCTAGAAAGACCAAATCGTTTTATTGCACATTGTTTATTAGATGGGGAGGAAGTCATTGCCCATGTGAAAAACACAGGGAAATGTAGAGAACTCCTCATCCCAGGAGTAACAGTATATTTGCAATATGATGATAATCCAAAGCGTAAGACAAATTACTCCCTCATTGCTGTGCAAAAAGGAGAACGTCTGATTAATATGGATTCTCAAGTGCCGAACAAAGTATGTTATGAGGCGCTGAGAAATGGGAAGCTAGAATTGCCAGGAATCGAAGGTGAGCTGACTTTGATCAAAGGCGAGTATACCTACGGCAATTCAAGATTTGATGTTTATGTAGAAGCAGGTGAGCAGAAGGCATTCATAGAGGTCAAAGGTGTCACACTTGAGGATGGTGGCGTGGTGAGATTTCCAGATGCGCCGACTGAACGTGGCAAAAAACATATTTATGAACTGATGGAATCGGTCAAGGAAGGCTATAAAGCCTATGTTTTATTTGTGGTTCAGATGGCGGGCGTTAAGCACTTTGAGCCAAATGATGCGACGCATAAGGCTTTTGGGGATGCACTCAGAGAGGCACAAAAAGCAGGTGTAACGATTCTTGCTTATGATACAGTTGTTGAGCTAGATGGCATTGAATTAAATCGTCCTATAGAAGTAAGACTCTAGATAATCATAGGAAATAGCGAAACAAAAATAATTCCATAAATAAAAAAGGAGAAAAGCATAGTGCTTTTCTCCTTTTTTGTTTTATTTAGGCTGCCTTATTAAGGTCAGAATCTTTCATGAAGAATTGTGTTACAAGGTAACCACCTACATAAGCGATTGTGATCCCAATGATGAAGTTCACAATTGAACTTGGTTGCATCAGTGGTACGGCAACAAGTCCTGATGGACCCCATGCTGTAGACATTACTTTTGTAAGCATCACATACGCCCCACCAAATCCAGCACCGATACCAGCTGTGATAAATGGTTTTCCAAGAGGAAGTGTAACACCGTAGATCAGAGGTTCACCAATTCCAAGGATACCAGCTGGAAGTGCACCAGCGATGATTTGTTGAAGGTTCATATTACCTACGCGTTTTGCTTTGAAGTAGATTGCGATTGCAGCACCTACTTGACCAGCACCTGCCATAGCAAGTACAGGGAAGAGTGATACACCACCCATTGTCTCAAGCTGTACAGCATAGATTGGAATAAGTCCATGGTGAAGACCAAGGAGTACCATTGGTAAGAATAATGCTGCAAGTACAAATCCTGAGATGACACTTACGATAGGATTTGTTGAGTTAATTAGAACGTTAAGACCACTAATGAGTAAGTCTGAAGCAACACCTGAGATTGGCATAATCGCAAATACGAAGATGATTGTTGTGATGAGTAATGTTACGATTGGTGTAACGATTAAGTCAAGCACGTCTGGTGTTCTCTTACGAACTGCTTTTTCAACTTTAGCTAGGATGAATACACCGATGATGACACCGATTACCCCACCTTTACCGTTTCTAAGGATAGAGTTAAGTGGAGATGCTTCATCAAATAAACCGAAGAGTCTAGAGATATCATCGATTGCTGGCATGATAGACATCGCACCAAGCATACCACCTAAGGCTGGTGTTGCACCAAATTGTTTTGCTGCATTGAGACCTGTAAAGATTGCAAAGTAAGATAAGAATCCACCACCGATGAGTGAGAAGATTAATCTAATAGATTCCCACATTGTTGATACAGGAAGTGTACCAGCAGTTTGTAAGTTGGCGATCAGACCAGCAAAACCATTTAAGATCCCTGCAGCCATGATAGCTGGAAGAAGTGGGATGAAGATCTCACCGATTATTTTAAGAGAATCTTTGAGTTTGCTTTGTTTTTGCTTGCCTTTAAGAGCAGCTTTGTTTTCTTCCCAGTTACCAACCTCTTGTTTATTTTGAGCTGGTTTGTTTGGCGTAGCGCCACCAGATTTCATTTCTTCTTTAAGTAAATCAGCAAGTTTTTTTGATTTACCAGGTCCTACGATAATTTGTTTAGAAGTACCTTCTTCTACATAGCCAAGTACACCAGGTACCTTCTTAAGTGCATCGCTATCTACTAGTGACGCATCATTTACTTCAAGACGAAGTCTTGTCATACAGTTTTCTACAGTAGCGATATTATTATGCCCACCAAGTAGTTCAACTATTTTAGCCAATAATTCATTGTTACTCATAGTTAAGTCCTCACATTCTAGTCAATTTTAGATTCTATGATTAGTTGATTGCTGCTCTTACGTGTCCAGCAGCTTTTTCAAGACGATTTACAGCTTCTTCTTTATCACAACCAAGTAAGATCATTGTGATAGCAAGTTTTGCATTACCTTCTGCGATTTCAAGTTTTTCTTTAGCAAGGTCACGTTCACATCCTGTTGCTTCCATCACGATGTTTTGCGCTCGTACCACAAGTTTTTCATTTGTTTGTTGTACGTCTACCATGAGGTTTTTGTATGCTTTTCCAACACGGATCATAGATACTGTTGACAGCATGTTTGCGATAAGTTTTTGTGAAGTACCTGATTTGAGACGTGTTGAGCCTGTTAATACTTCTGGTCCGTTTACAACTTCGATAGCGATCTGTGCGACAGCACCTACAGCTGAGTTTTTGTTACATGCTACAGCTACAGTAGAAGCACCGATTTCATTTGCGTATTCAAGAGCAGCGATTACATATGGTGTTCTACCACTTGCTGCAATACCTACTACAGTATCATCAGCAGTAAGATTGATTGCTTTGAGGTCATTTACACCAAGTTCACGGCTATCTTCAGCACCTTCTACAGCTTTGATGAAAGCTTTTTCACCGCCAGCGATTAGACCAACCACTTGATCTGGGTGTGTACCAAAAGTAGGAGGACATTCTACAGCATCTAATAAACCGATACGTCCGCTTGTTCCAGCGCCAGCGTAGATGAGTCTACCACCTTTTCTAAGTGAAGCAGCAATTGCTTCTACAGCTTTCTCTATTTCAGGAAGTGCCTCGCGTACAGCAAGTGCTACTTTTTGATCTTCTTCGTTCATTACTTTTAATATATCTTGAGTTGACATTGCGTCAAGTTCTAATGTTCTAGGATTTCTTGTTTCTGTTGTCATGTTTTTAAGTTCTAGCATATCAAGTCTCCTTCGTGCTTTGTGATAAGCTTATTGTAGAGGGAGTGGTACTTTATTTCAATAAAAATGGCATATTATGAAACTTTATTTCATAATATGCCACGAAATAGACCTTTTGAAAATGTTTTGTGAAATATTTATAAATAATTTTAAAGCGAATTTGATTAACTAGTAAAAATCACAAGACTATTTGAAACGTATTTTTGAACCATTAGGAACAAAGTGACATAAATCAAGATAGTCTTTTTGAAGGCTACCGATTACATTGACACGGTAATCAAGCGGTAAGCCTTCTTTTAGAATCTGGATTTCACCAGAGTAGCGGCCATAGTGCATATTGTCACAGGTAATGGCACCAATAGGACGTGCGAGTGTATTGTAAGGCGCAATACACTCACCAGGTGTTGCAAATTCACGTGATTCTTGAAGACGTAGCAAGGCATCAGGGGAATCAATGCGGATCGTATAAGTTTGCCCTATAAGATGATTGTAAGATGCTTCAAAGTCCGTTGGAAGTGTGATCACACGTTCTTTTTCGTAGGTCATGATAGCATCTAAGTCTTGAATATCCATAGCGAGATCTGCAAATAAGAGACCGTCTAGAGCATCTTCTTGTGAAAGTTCGAGATAGCTTAACCAAGGGTTCTGATAGCGAGTATGCTCCACTGTAGGGAGTCCTGCATATACTGGGCCACGGCTGGTCTTGTGATTGGGAACGAATGCAAGGACATCGATACCAATGTTATGGAGTTTATGGTTGATCTCGCGGAATTGTCTCATGGAGAGACCGGTATGTTCTCTAGGATAGAAGTTGTGAATAGCCATCACCTTGCCAGAGGCATCCAAAATAGCTTGGGCAGATGCAAGATCTACGGTAGAGGCATTAAATACCAGAGGATAGCATTTGGCGGCATCAATCATCTCATCAAGTGTAAAACCATAGTCGATACGAACCATATGAAGGCCTAAGCGTGTGGCAAGTTCTGAAATAGAAGAGGCACCGAAGACTTCAAGGCTACGACGAGAAATATCGCCAATCACTTTGAAGCCGCGTGAAGAGAGCCAAGAGAGCATGTCAGACACCTGGCTGACATAAGAGGTATTCATTTCCTCTGGCATATGTAAGGAGGTAAAGATAAAGACCTCTTGGTGAGGGAGACTTTCTAAAAAAGACTTTTGCGATTCAAAATGAGAGACATAGGCAGAAAAGCCTAATGGGTATTTAAGCATGGGTATTACTCCTTTTCGGTAGATTTATGAATATGGGTTTTGTGTATACTTTGGAACGCCTCTTCATAACAATTATGAATATAGGCAAGATAAAGCATATCAATCATGCAGAGCTGGGCGATTCTTGAAGTCATAGCACCGCTTCGGATAAGAGGTTCATTGGCAGTGACAAAGAGGTTGTAGTCTGCAAGTTCAGCGACTTGTGATTTGCCAAAGCGTGTGATAGCGATACTCGGTACACCTGATGCTTGGATCATTTGACTACACTGTACCATCTCTTTACTTTCTCCTGAATAGGAGATGATGATAGCAAGGTCTTGTGGCAAAATATTACGCGCTTGCAAGATCTGCATATGATAGTCTTCGAAGGCAACACAGGGTTTATTGACCCGCATGAGCTTTTGCTGAAGATCCTTAGCAACAAGATAAGAGGAGCCTATCCCAAAAATATAGATGGTCTGTGCTTGCATCAAGGCGCTGACGCATTGTTTGAACACATCAGGATCAATCAGTGTACGTGTTTCTTCTATGGAAACGATGTGTTTGTAGATCATCTTATCAATGAGTGTTTCGGTTGTATCTGTGGGCATGATTTCTTTTTCTTCAGATAAAGTCACTTTATCACGTAGTGTGAGCTCGATGATCAGTGCCTTTTTCATTTCTTTAAAGCCATCAAATCCAATTTTTCGAGATAATCGCACGATAGTTGACGGCGATGAGAAAGTTTCTTTTGCGAGTTGTTGTACACTACATTTTGTGATGAGTGAAGGGTTTGATAGGATATAGTTTATAATTTCTTTTTCACTCTCACTTGCTTTACGCATATATTCTTTGAGCCGAATAAGTACAGGTTTCATAGTAAGATCCTTTCTAAATGTACTAAGCAATAAAGTAGCAGATTAGGTAACATAAAACAAGAAAAACATATATAAGTACACCTCTCAAAAGTATATGTAGATCTACAAAATAAATAGGTTAAAAAACAAAAAGATAAGAAACCATGTATTTTATTAAACATATTTGTAGAAAAATAATACTATATACTATAGCTTAAAGTCGGCTAAGTACAATCTTAGTTTAAGGAGTGAGCAGCTTGGAGAGGACATTTATCATGATCAAAAGTGATGGCGTAGCAAGAGGATTGATGGGAGAAATCATTAGCCGTATCGAACAAAAAGGCTTCAAGATCATCAAGGCAAAGCTTTTTGCACC
>JBOFIR010000116.1:0-4409 GCA_051650265.1 Cellulosilyticaceae bacterium | reverse complement strand
CAACTGCCTTGGGAATTTCCAAAAAATCGTGATGAAGCTATGAAATATATCACACCAGTACGTACCCTTGCGAATGACCTAGCTGTTATCCGACATTATCATGAAAAGGTATGGTTTGATACAAATAGACGTTCTGACTGGACCTATGTAGAGATGCTTTATCTTGACCTAGAAGCTGATTTACTTCGTCTTGCCCGTCATTGTGCAAACGATAAAGACTTTCATAACAAAAAATAGAGTTTACCCCGAAGCCTAGTACTTCGGGGTAAACTCTATTTTATTGTTTCTCTATATGAATAATAAGTTCATCATCTTCACTATCTACAACGAATGTTGAAAATGGTTCCACATCATTTGCAATGAGCATACGACCGATAAGTGTCTCCACTTTACGCTGTAAGAAACGCTTGAGTGGACGTGCACCAAACACCGGATCAAATCCTTGATGCGCTACAAAAGTCTTAGCTGAATCTGTTAAAACGACGTTAAGCTGCTTATCTTGTAACCGTTTATTAAGATCTTTAATCAATAAGCCTACAATAGATTCAATCTGTACTTGCGTCAGTGGCTTATAGATTACAATTTCGTCTAAACGGTTAAGGAACTCTGGCCTAAAGTGTGTTTTCAAACGTGTATTTACCCCTTCTTCTGCCACAATACTTAACTCTCCATTAGCCCTAATCCCTTCAAGAATGAGATCTGATCCAATATTTGAAGTGAGGATAATAATTGTATTTTTGAAGTCTACAGTACGCCCTTTCGAATCGGTAATGCGTCCATCATCCAACACTTGAAGCAATACATTAAAGACATCTGGATGTGCTTTCTCCACCTCATCAAAAAGTAATACAGCATAGGGTTTGCGTCTGACGGCCTCTGTTAGTTGGCCACCTTCTTCATAGCCTACATAGCCTGGAGGCGCACCAATCAGCCTTGCCACAGCATGTTTTTCCATATATTCACTCATATCCAATCGGATGAGGCTTGATTCATCATCAAAGAGGGACTCTGCAAGTGCTTTTGCAAGTTCTGTTTTCCCTACACCTGTTGGTCCAAGGAATAAGAATGAACCAATAGGTCTACGAGGATCTTTGATTCCGGCGCGTGCACGAATAATCGCATCAGTCACTTTTGAAACAGCTTCTTCTTGACCAATAACTCTTTGATGAATGACTTCATCTAGACGGAGTAGTTTGTGACGTTCACCCTCCATGAGTTTTGTAATCGGAATACGTGTCCAACGTGAAATGATTTTTGCAATTTCTTCTTCTGTTACTTTATCTCTGAGCAGTGATGTCCCGCTAGCTTCATGTGTACGTGCTTCGGCTTCTTCTAACTTCTTCTCCAAGCCCGGAATGACGCTATACTTATACTCTGCAACTTTATTCAAGTCATATTGACGCTCATAAGTTTGCATCGTATTGTTGGCTTGTTCGATCTCTTCTTTAAGATTTCTTACAGCTGTAATGGTAGCTTTTTCATGCTCCCATTTTGTTCGCATGGCATTGAAACGTTCTTTAAGATCTGCCAGTTCTTTTTGCACATCTTTGAGGCTTTCTTTAGAAATAGCATCTTCTTCTCTTTTAAGTGCTGTCTCTGCAATTTCAAGTTGCATCACTTTACGTGCGATTTCATCCAGCTCTGTTGGCATAGAATCTATCTCTGTTCTGAGCATTGCGCAAGCTTCATCCACTAAATCAATGGCTTTGTCAGGAAGAAAACGATCTGATATATAGCGATCTGAAAGTGTCGCTGCTGCAATCAGTGCATTATCTTGAATTTGTACCCCATGATAGATTTCATAGCGTTCTTTCAGACCTCTCAAAATCGCAATAGAATCTTCAACAGTTGGTTCATTTACCATTACAGGCTGGAAGCGTCTCTCGAGTGCAGGGTCTTTTTCGATGTAGAGACGATGCTCATTGAGCGTTGTTGCACCAATACAGTGTAGTTCTCCTCTTGCAAGCATTGGCTTTAAAAGGTTACCTGCATCCATAGACCCTTCTGTTTTTCCCGCACCTACAATTGTATGAATTTCGTCAATGAATAGGATGATGCGCCCTTCACTCTTTTTGATTTCTTCTAGGACTGCTTTGAGTCGCTCTTCAAACTCGCCTCTAAACTTTGCACCTGCTATAAGCGCACCCATGTCTAGTGCAAATACCGTCTTATCTTTTAGACTCTCTGGTACATCTCCATTGAGAATGCGTTGTGCAAGTCCTTCAGCAATAGCAGTCTTCCCTACTCCAGGTTCACCGATTAATACAGGATTGTTCTTTGTTTTTCGTGAAAGAATTCTAATAACATTTCGTATTTCACTATCGCGCCCAATCACAGGATCTAATTTACCATCCCTTGCGCGCTGTACTAGGTCATACCCATATTTAGTTAACACATCATAGGTACCCTCAGGTGCATCGCTCGTCACACGACTATTCCCTCTAATCTGTTTGAGCACGTCACGGAAGTCTTTACGCACAACAGAGTATATACGAAGTAAATTACTTACCTCATAATTCGCTGTCTCCATAAGTGCCAGCATCAGATGCTCTATTGATATATATTCATCTTGCATTTTTTTAGCAATTTGTTCGCTTTTGGCAAGCGTCTTATCTGTTTCGCTAGACACATAGATTTTATCTGCTTCTCGCCCAGGTCCACTTACCTTTGGCTTTTTATTAATAACCTCTAACGTAGCTTGTGTCAATTGCTTTACATCAACATTCATCTTCGTTAAAATGGTTGGAATAAGTCCCTCTTCTTGTGTTAAAAGGGCATAGAGTATATGCTCTTGATCCACTTGCATATTCTGATTGCTAATTGTAAGATTTTGAGCGTCACCAATGACCTCTAATGAACGTTGAGTAAATTTCTGCATATTCATACTTGTATGCCTCCTTCATTTCTATCTATTCAATTCATGTGTTTTATTTGATTTCAAATGTAATAATTCTGACTAGAACAGTACTGGGAAAAATGCTTGTAGAGCTGAATCTTACCTAATGGCATGGTATCGAGATGACTACAATAAATCTTCAGCCCCTCATCAATTACCTGAATGTAATCAGCTAGTGTATTAGCTAGGACCGTGGCATCGTATCCAGTTCCCATTGGCTTATTAAGCCGTCTCGTCCACCTCCCACTTTGGTCCGTCTCCCATCCGCAAAATTCCTGTTCCTTTTCATATTGTGTCCATATTTCAAAAAAGTGTGAGAGATAGGTTTGTAACACTTCACTTTGACTTCTTGAGATAACTTTAATTTCTCCAATAACAGGTCCATCTTCTCTAAATAAGGTGATCGCATAACGTATGGTTGGATTATACTTATACTTCAAAACACTGCGTATACTCATCATACTATCGGCCGCTTGGGGTTGAATCTGGAAATGCTGACAGTGATTAAGTAAACCTTGAACTGTATCAAATATTGTCTTCATCTGCATCTCCGGCGTTGTAAGCGCGACGTGCTCTGCCAATATTTGATTAATTAGATTGGACCTACTTGTTCCCAGAGAATACGCTAATCGATCGACTGCCTCGACAACATCATCCATTAATACTAGGCTATATACACTTTTTTTCATCGCTACCCCTCCATATACACATTGTATACTGGCAACTCAAATTTGTCAACGGCATTATATAATTACTCTTACTAGTTATAGTTTTATTGTTTCAAATTCTAACCGTTATTATTTAGTTTATCCTGTATTTCTTTTTAATATAATAACCATCTGGCTAAATTGAGACAAAAAAAATGTGCCCCTAAACTGATGGACACATCTTTCTTTTGTGCCTATTTACCTTTAGGCGTACTAATTTTTTCACAGAGTTTATTCAGCTCATGTTTAAAACTCAAATCATCTTCATGTGTCCGTTTTTTGGGGCCTTTAAGACGCGTCCCTGTCTTTCGAGCAGCCTTTACAATATGCCGTCTAAAGAGAAGTTGATCAATATTATCCTCCGTATACACGAAACCATTTTGATTAATTGCATGTCCTCTTTTAGCTAGCACCATGGCGGCTAATCCAAAATCTTGGGTTACTACAATATCATCTTGTTGCACCTTATTCGTAATGGCAAAATCTACCGCATCTAATCCTTTTTGAATCAATATGGTTGTTGCACCTTCTCGCTCAATATGATGCGATGTATCACAAAATATAATGACTTCTGCCCCAAAGCGTTTTGCAACTTCGATCGTTTCCCCCACAACAGGACATCCGTCCCCATCAACTAATAATCGCATAGTCGTCCCCTCTTCTCCAAGTCATGCTCTCGCTTTATTGTTATAGTATACTATCTCTTGTATCTTTTTAACAATAGTCTGATACTAATATTCTTGAAACTGTATGCTTCTTTGCTTCTTTCCATAAATACTTCCTATTTTTCTACGCATACTAACTCT
>JBOFIR010000115.1:0-6862 GCA_051650265.1 Cellulosilyticaceae bacterium | reverse complement strand
GAGGCACGTGTACTAGGAATGACAAGTATACTCGAACGTATGGCACAGGACCGAGAGACATTTAAGACACCTATGATTTTGACAGGAGATCTCAATGCAGAGCCTGGAACACCTGAAATTGATGGTATTGAAGCCACTGGTTGGCTCAAAGATTATACAAAAGCCATTGCGTATACTTATCATGAGTATGGAAATATTAGTGAGTATGTCAAAATTGATTATATCTACTTGAGCCCTGAATTTGAAGATGTCAAAACAGTTGCATGGGAGGACGAGACAGATGGCGTTTATTTGTCAGATCATTATCCTGTAGCAGCAACATGTCATCTCGCTTAAGTGAATAAGGCAAGAATTGCACGTTATATGGAATTAATGTCTGAGTAAACATTGAAATTAAAAGATTATTCCACAATTGAATGATGAAATGTGTATAAGTAGAGAGTTGGAGAAACTATTTGTGAATAGTTTTCTTCAACTTTTTTATTATTATAGGGAAAAACGACCATAATAGTTTCATAACCATTGATTATCAACAGGAGGAATAAAGCATGCCAGCAAAAAAACAGCATATCGCAATGGAATTACTTGGATTGATTGTCGGGTGTATTATTGTCAGTATTGGAATCAATATGTTTTTGAAACCTTATACGATTGCACCGGGAGGTATTAGTGGGCTTGCAGTGGTGCTAAATAGGCTTACGGGTGTTTCAGTTTCATTGGTAATGCTCGTAATAGGGATTCCTTTGGTGGTATTAGCTTATAGGATTTTGGGTAAAGCCAATTTTGTCAAAACACTTGTGGGAACCATACTTTTTTCAGCGATTGTAGGGATCACAGAACCCTTGTCCCAGCTCAGACCTACAAATGATCTTCTCTTATCTGCAGTATCAGGAGGGCTATTGATAGGTATAGGATTAGGGATTATGCTCAGATCAGATGCATCTACGGGGGGGACTGACCTCATTGCCTTGATGCTCAGTAAGAAGTTCCCAGGGATCAAGATTACACAGTTTATGGTATGTATTGATGCATTTGTCGTGATTTCTTCAGGGGTTGTAAGTGGGAATCTAGAGATTGCACTTTATTCAGCAATTGCACTTTATGTGGAGGTGAAGGTAGTAGATGCCATTATGAATGGATTTGATTACTCCAAATCGTTTATTATCATTTCTGAACATGCAGACTGGATCAAACGTGCAATTACAGAGGAATTAAAAAGAGGTGTAACCATCTTGAAAGGTAAAGGTGGTTACACCGAAGCTGATAAACAAATCCTTTTGGTTGCAGTACCTAGGAATCAAGAAGTGACGCTCAAGCGGCTCATCAAAGAGACAGACCCATCAGCCTTCATCATGATTAGTACAGTCCAGGAGGTTGTAGGTGAGGGGTTCAAGCCCTTTGAGTAGTGGGGTAGCTGGTGTTACTGCATAAAAACTAAGCGCGTGTAGTGCACGGGTACAAGCAATATAGAGGAGCTGACAATCTAGATCCGTACTAAAGTTTTGGGTACTCACATCATGAATAAAGACAGCATCGTATTCCAGCCCTTTTGCAGCATAGATTGGCAAAAGAGTGATGCCAGATGCCAAAGTGAGTTCATCATCTTCGAGAAGAGGATTAAGTGAAAGATGCGGTTTGAGCTTTGGATAAAGTGCCAGACACTGAGCCTGAGTCTTGCATAGGATGACGAGACTCTCGTACCCTTTGCGTTGGCTTATATGAATCTGTTGGATAAGCTGGTGCAAAAGAGCATCATAGGTGAACGTTTCGTAGAGGTTAGGGGTCATGCCATGTCTTTCAAACGGAATGGTATGAGGACTGCTCGGATGAAGCTGTTTGGCAAGCTGTGTAATTTCATACGTGGAGCGATAGCATTGATTAAGCGACAGACAAAGTGGATTTTTCGGCATAAGCAGGGTGAGAAACCTATCGTAAAGTGTTTCTTGGCCTGCTTTTTCAATAGTCTGACAGTAGTCACCTAATAGTGTATAGTGGACTTCCTTGAAGAGCCGTTTAAAGAGTGCATAGTGGATTGGATAATAATCCTGTGCCTCATCAATAAGCACTTGTTTGATGGTAGGATAGAAGTTCTTACCTTCAAGATAGAACTGAATATAAAGCAGGATACTACCATCTTCATAGCTGAGTGTGCGCGCTTGGAGCTGATGAAGTGTTGCCTCTAGCATGGGCTGCCAATCCGAAGGGCAATCAAGGGTACTTGCAAAGCGTGTAAAGTGCTCAGGATGCGTCAGCAAATCATAGTAAAGTTGATAGGCATCAGGTCTTGTGAAAGTATGAATATGAGATAAAAATGCACAGCGCTGGCTCAGCTGAGCTGTGAGTGCAGTGCGGTTGATCTCAAGAAAATCATCTGTATCTTCTACAAGTTGGAGCTTGAGGGATTCAAGTTCTGCCCGTTGAAGCGGTATGAGTTTTTCGAGAAGGATCGTTTCAATACGGTGAAGACGCTGCTTGATAGAGAGTTTGGAAGAAGCACCTATGAATAATGCACGGAGCTCATCTGCAGAAAGCAAAAGTTGGTCTTGATGATACGTATCTGCAAAAGGAATGCCCTCTTCTTCAAACCACGTGAGGTACCGATCTAGGAGTGTGATGCAGTCTGAAGACCCTTTGAACTGAAGCCAGCGTTGTCTTGGAGAATCAGGCTGATTGATCAGTGTTTCAAGTTGGTGGTGGCGAGATTCAAATTGAAGTGATTGATCAAGGTGCTTTGTCATGAGTTCTTCTAGCGTAATTGAAGTGACGTTTTTCTCACCAAGCTCGGGGAGAACATGGGATATATATTCGCCAAATAAGGTGTTTGGAGAGATAATCAAGACGTCTTTGTGGGTAAGGCCTTTGTTACGGTCGTTATAAAGAAGGAAGGCAATACGATGAAGCGCAATAGATGTCTTACCACTTCCGGCAGCGCCCTGAACTAACAGAAGATCGTTGGATTGGTTGCGGATGATACGATTTTGTTGTTCTTGAATCGTGCTGACGATGTTGTGCATGTGAGGGGAACTATTTTGACCTAGGGCTTGTTTGAGTACATCATCTGTAATGGCTAGACTGGAATCAAAAGCATAAATAAGTTCACTGTTTTTGATACCATACTGTCTTTTTCGTGTGATCGTGCCTGAAAGCTCGCCGGAAGGTGATAGATAAGTCGCATCACCAAGTTCATGGCTATAGTACAGATCTGCAATAGGCGTACGCCAGTCATAAACTAATACATCGTAAGTATCATCGTTCATCAGGTTATGATAGCCAATATAGATTTTTTCTTCTTCTGACTCTCCAGATTCGATAAAATCAAAGCGTCCAAAATAAGGACAAGGGAGGAGCTTGCGGTATTTTATGAGTTCCTCAAACGCATGTTCATAATGGATAAGCTGAGTAGATTCAAGCTTGATATATTGGGTAAGATCTACTACTGTATCGAAGTCTTTGATCACACTTCCGAACTCTTCCCAGACTTCTTTGCGAAGATTCACAAGATCACTTTTTTGACGACTCAAAAGATCAAACCGTGAAGAAATTTCAGCTTTAAGATAATCTGTCACGTTTTTTAAATAGGTTTTTTCGTTTTCAATCATACGACAACCTCACCTTCTATGATGGTTAACTTTTGTTTAGTATTTAATCTTAAAGCATCATGGGGCAAATAAACAGACTTTTTTTATTTGGTAAAATATAGTATAATAGAGGTATAAAGAAACGAAGATAAACAACGATTTTAAACAATTATGGAATAGATTGTGTATAACTTAAGAGGTTAGTTAGAAGTGGTGTGAATAACTTTTGACTAACCTCTTCTTTATTAGTAGATTTACAAGAAAAGAAGATGGATAGAAACAATGAGAAGAGGTGTAGTATAGATGAAAGATTTGGTGGTATCAGGATATAGTAAAGAAGAGGCAGCGGGATTAAAGATTGGCGAACAGGCATTTTGGGAAGAGAATCCGTCTTTTTGTGCTGTATTTGAGAATAGGCTCTTTGTGTTAAATGAACTAGGGGAAAAGGGAAACGTTGCCTTTTATGAGAAGCAGGAGGGTGCATGGCGATTAGTTGATAAGAAAGAGGTAAGCGGTGGCGGTCTTTGTCATCTGAGTTATTCACCTAAACACCATTTGCTGTTTGGTGCGTGCTATGGAACAGGTCATATTATGAGTATTGAAGTGCTGGATGCTGGATTTGGAGAAGTGACAAGCTTGATCCGATTAGAAGCATGTGCAGTAGATGAGGTTTCAAGAGCGCATTGTGTACAGATGGATACACAGCAAAGCTATCTTTATGCAGTAAATATCCATACGGACACGATCTGGTGTTTTAGGATAGAAGAAGGAAAATTAAAGCCAAACCAGAACTTTGAAAAAATGGTATTGCCAATGGGAAGTGGCCCAAGGCACATCATTTTTAATGAGAAGAAATCTGTGGCTTATGTGATCACAGAATATAGCAATGAACTATTTGTTTTAAGCTATGATAATGAAATGGGTGAACTTCATCTCATCCAACAAATCAGTACGTTGCCATTAGGATTCGAGGGTAAGAGCTATGGTGCAACGTGTGTACTGACTCAAGATAGTCAGGTGCTCTATGCAGCTAATAGAGGGGATAATAGTATTGTTAGCTTTAAGGTGTTGGAGAACGGCTGCTTGGAATATAGCCAGAGGGTATCTTGCGGCGGAGAATGGCCGAGGCATATCTCACTTGCAGATGAAGGGGATAAGCTCTATGTCTGTAATCAAAAGTCACATGATGTAGCTGTTCTGGAAATTGACAAGCAAACGGGCGCTATTGGACAAGCCACCAAGCGACTCAGGTTTAATGAACCAACTTTTGTACAGGAGATCAAGGGGGAATAGATGATGAATGCAGTAGATGTGGCTAGGAGGCTGGAGATGCCGGAAGCATTTATGACAGTGCTGGAGGCATTACCACAGACTAGGATTGATTTTTGCAAGTTATTTAGGGAACAACCTTTAGAAGAATTTGTGGAAAGCGTGCGAAAAGAAGCTTGTGAGCTAGACGTAGAACAATGGACACTTTTAGGTGCGATTTATTTGCAGTTAGCAGCAGAAACCTATGAGGTATACCTAGCACAAGGGATCGCGGAGCAGATTTACTGGGATACCATGAGTGACCTTAAGATCTGGGCGCAGAATTGTTATCACACCTTTGGTGTATGGGGAATTGCTGAGTATGGATGGCTTACTAACCATATCAATAGAGAACTTTTTAGACTGGGTAGATTGCAATTTCAGCCGATCATACTTAGCGAGACAATCACATGTCAAAGTGGAAATGTGGAAACAGGTACGCGTGTGCTCAATATTCATATTCCACAAGGGGAGCCTCTGTTGTATGAGGCGTGCAGAGACGCTTATGAACGGGCAAGGGATTTTTTCAAAGATCAGACCATTAAGTTTGTCTGTGACTCATGGTTACTTGATCCTATTTATCAGAAGCTTCTTTCAGAGACATCTAATATCGTTAAGTTCCAACGTGATTTTGAGATTTATGAAAGAAATGACACATCAAGGCAAGCTGAAGAGCGCATATTTGGTGCACTAAAAGAGAACCCAGAGGAGTATATAGGAGAGACAAGCCTTCAAAGAAAAGCTGCAGCGCATCTCAAAGCAGGTGGTAGGCTAGGTTCGGCAAAAGGAATTATCTATAAATAAAAAGCAGTAGGACATCAGTGATCTGTCCTACTGCTTTTTATTTAGGGTTTAAAGTTTGAATGAACTTTTGAGTGCCACGATGCGGTTGAACACAGGGTGATCAGCTGTTGTGTATTTGCTATCTACAGTGAAGAAACCATGTCTTACGAATTGGAATTTGTCACCTGCTACAGCATTTTGGATTGCGATTGGTTCGATGAATCCTTCAAGGACTTCCATAGAGTTTGGATTGATTTGTTCTAAGAAGTGCTTACCTTCATTTTCAGGTGCATCATCTAAGATGAGTGGTTCATAAAGTCTAAACTCAGCTGGTACAGCTACGCTTGCATCAACCCAGTGGATTGTTGCTTTTACTTTACGACCTGTAAATCCAGAACCACTCTTAGTCTCTGGGTCATAAGTACAACGAATTTCTACAACGTTGCCATCAGCATCTTTGATCACTTCTTCGCATTTGATGAAGTAAGCCCCTTTAAGACGCACTTCGTTGCCAGGGAATAATCTGAAGTATTTGTGTGCAGGAACTTCCATGAAGTCTTCTTGCTCAATATAGATTTCACGAGAGAATGGTACCATACGTGTGCCTTTTGTCTCGTCTTTTGCATTGTTTTCAATCTCAAGTAGTTCTGTTTGGCCTTCTGGGTAGTTTGTGATCACAACCTTGAGTGGACGAAGAACAGCCATAGCAAGTGGTGCTTTTGGTTGTAAGTCTTCTCTTAGGAAGTAATCAAGCATTTGGCTATCGACTACAGATTCTGATTTTGATATCCCAATCTCACGGCAGAAGTTACGGATTGCTTCTGGTGTGTATCCACGCCTTCTAAGACCTGCGATTGTTGGCATACGTGGGTCATCCCACCCATCTACTACAGCTTCGTCAACAAGTTGCTTGAGTTTTCTTTTACTCATTACAGTATTTGTCATATTGAGGCGTGCAAACTCGATTTGGCGAGGCGTTGCTTTCATCTCACAGTTTTCTACAACCCAATCATAAAGAGGTCTATGATCTTCAAACTCTAATGTACAGATTGAGTGTGTGATGCCTTCGATGGCATCTTCGATTGGATGTGCAAAGTCATACATTGGGTAGATGCACCAAGCATCACCAGTATTGTGGTGTGTTGCATGAGCAATACGGTAGAGAATAGGGTCACGGAAGTTGATATTAGGTG
>JBOFIR010000114.1:0-20440 GCA_051650265.1 Cellulosilyticaceae bacterium | reverse complement strand
CCAGGATCAAACTCTCAAATTAAAAGTTTGTCATCTGACATGTTTTGTACTCTTATAGTAAGTACTGACTTGTGAAGAACTGTGTTCTTCTCAAGAATCAACTGGTTTTATGGTTACTATTTTATTTTCAATGTTCATTGTATGTGATGATTAATCGAATGGCGGAGAAGGAGGGATTTGAACCCTCGCGCCGCTATTAACGACCTACTCCCTTTCCAGGGGAGCCCCTTCAACCACTTGGGTACTTCTCCTTAGTGGTCCCACACATTAATCAAACGGAGAAGGTGGGATTCGAACCCACGGCCCCTTTCGGAGTCACTGGTTTTCAAGACCAGCTCCTTAAACCGCTCGGACACCTCTCCAAATGCGTTTCACACTTGATTAGTTTATCAAAACCAATCCATGTTGTCAACACTTTTTTTATCGCTCGTTTGTTTCGCTGTGCTGTTCACCCGAGCGCTTAATTAATATAACATAGGTACTACATGTCGTCAACACTTTTTATAACCTTTTTATGTGAATCAACATTTTCTTTATTTTCTAATAAATATATCTCCTATTACTAAATCTTCTGGTGTTGTAATTTTAATATTTGTATAATCCCCTTCAACCACCCATACACCATGTCCTATGGCTTCTACCAGCATTCCATCATCTGTTGCCTCTAGGTTTTCCCTCTGTCCGTGCAAATGTGCCTTGGTCAGTAACTTTCTTTCAAATGTCTGTGGCGTTTGTACAGCCCATAACGTACTTCGCTCCGGTGTACCAACCACTAAACCTTGGGGACCCACTTGTTTAATTGTATCTTTCACAGGTACAGCAATCAAAGCCGCGCCTTCTTTCATTGCAGATTCCAAACATGCATTAATTTGCTCTTCTTTAATAAAGGGTCTCGCACCATCATGAACCATAATATAGTCCACACGTTCCTCTAATTCACATATACCGTTCCAAACAGAATCTTTTCTCTCTTTTCCACCAGCTACAATAGCTGTCACTTTTGTATAACCGTATTTTTCTACAATATCCTCTTTTACATAGTTTAAATCCTCTGCACCTACTACAACTATCATTTCATCAATTACTTGAGCATGTTCAAACGCTTCTATGGTATGTGCTAAAATTTCTTTTCCTCCTAGTGTAAGGTACTGCTTTTTGGTCTGGCCACCTATACGGGTTCCTTTACCTCCTGCTACAATAATCACACCTGTTTTCATATATCATTCTCCTATACATAGCACAAATGAGGGCACAAGCCCTCATTTATCTTTATTTAATCTTGTTTAACTACTTTTGCAAAAATCATGCGCCCTGCAGAAGTTTGAAGTACAGTGGTTACTGATACCTGTTTTGTTTCTCCTACATAACGTCTTCCACCCTCTACAACAATCATTGTGCCGTCATTAAGATAGGCAACGCCTTGCTCTTGCTCTTTTCCTTCTTTTACAATAATCACAGTCATTTCCTCATTAGGAAGTACCACTGGTTTGATGGCATTTGCAAGATCATTAATATTAAGCACGACAACCTGCTGCAGACTGGCTACTTTATTTAGATTAAAATCATTCGTTACCACTGCACCATGTAGCTCTTCAGCTAATTTGATGAGTTTAATATCCACTTCTTCAATATGAGGATAGTTCTTGTCCACAATCTCTACTGGAATTTCCTTGATTTTTTGAATTTCTGCTAAAATATCTAGTCCTCTACGACCTCTTGCACGTTTTAACTTATCTGATGAGTCTGCAATATGTCTAAGTTCGTCTAATACAAAACTCGGGATCACTACTTTTCCTTCAATAAAGTTTGTTTTTAGGATATCTAATATTCTTCCGTCGATAATAACGCTTGTATCTAAAATTTTTGGTGTTGCGCCTACTACGAGTGCACCATTTTTGGTGAACCACCCTTTAATCTCTTCTTTTTTGATATGCACAATATAAATACCCGAATACCCTAAGCCCAAATAGAGAAACGCTTTGATCATGACATCTGTACTATTTGATCGGGTATATACAAATCCACTTCCAATAAGAGTAGCTACACCCAATCCAATAGCTAATCCAATAATATACATTAAAATTTCTTGTACAGAATATTTCTTAATTGTGCGTTCTAATTTGAGTGCAATACGCTTTGCGAGTGGTCCCGCTACAGTAAGATAGATTATGGCAAATGTTACTGCAAAAGCGATCGTCTCCTTACTTGTATAGAGTACTTCCAAAAAACCTCCAGTATCTACGGGCTGAATCAGTTTCATATACTCTAATTCAGCCACTCCCATACTGACGATAGTCGCTATAATCCCCGAGAAGATGATCCGTAGAATGTAAGTCATCCTATACCCCCTTCGGTTGATATTTTGTTCCTAATGGTAAATTTGGTACCGCATTAAGTTTCATATCCCCTCTATATCCGGCACGATACTCATAGAATGCTGCTGCTCCAATCATAGCCGCATTATCTGTACACAAATTAAGTTTTGGATAGTACAATTTCATATCATATTTCTTACATACTGCTTCCATTTCTTTGCGTAGCCCTTGATTTGCTGCTACCCCACCCGCTAATGTTATCTTTTTGATTTTCTTTTCTTTTGCAAGACTTATTGTCTTACTTACAAGTACATCTACCACACTCTTTTGGAAAGATGCCGCTACATCTGCCATAGGAATCTCTTCATTTTTCATCTTACAGCTATTTACATAGTTGAGCACCGCAGACTTAACTCCACTAAAACTAAAGTCATAAGTTGAATCCATCATTGCTTTAGGAAATACTATAGCATTAGGATTTCCTTCTAGACTTAATTTGTCAATCTTTGGGCCACCTGGATAACCTAACCCAATTGATCTAGCTACCTTATCATAAGCTTCTCCTGCGGCATCATCTCTCGTCTTACCCATAATCTCATATTCATGATAATCCTTTACGTGAACAAGATGAGTATGTCCACCTGAGACTACTAGACATAAAAATGGTGGTTCAAGCTCTGGGTGGGTAATATAGTTTGCTGCAATATGCCCTTCTATATGATGTACTGGCACAAGTGGTTTATTCTTTGCAAATGCTAATCCTTTTGCTGCTACAACGCCTACTAAAAGGGCTCCAACTAGTCCAGGTCCATATGTCACTCCTATTGCATCAATCTCATCAAGATTTGTCTTTGCTTGATCGAGTGCTTCTCGAATCACTTGATTTACTTGCTCAATATGCATACGTGATGCAATCTCTGGTACAACTCCACCATACTGTGTATGGAGCTCAATTTGAGTAGATACGACATTTGAGAGTACCTCTCTCCCATCTTGGATGACAGCTGCTGCCGTCTCATCACAAGATGTCTCTATTGCTAATATTTTTATTCCTTTCATCACTATTCCTCCGGTGTTTGAGATGCAGTAATGTTTTCCCACCTCAAAATCTTCCAGGTACCCTCTTCAAGTGCCATACTATACACTCTCTTCTGATCCCCCTTAGTTGTTTGATGGGTTACAACTGCTTCTGCTTGATCTTCCTTATCATTGTATTTGATATATTCTAGTTTACTACTTATGAGATACATACGTCCTACACTATTGACAGCAAGCTCTTGTATTAGCGCCTCTTGTTGCGCTATCTCAGTATTGAGTGCTAAGAACTCCTTACTATAGAGCTTTCTCATAGTACTTACCAATGTTTGCACATCTTCTTCCGTCGTCTGACTATTATAAGTTTCTGCCATGAGTTGGTTGTGGGTCTCAATAAGTTCTTCTGGTGTCTGAGGTAATGTTTCAAGTAAAGTTTCTGTCACTGTTGGCGTGAGTGTTTGCTCCACCTTGGATTCTGGACTTTTTTGTAGTATGACGATATATGCTCCTACAAGTAATACCATAACCCCAATCATGACTGCCTTTCTCATCTTCTCACCCTATTCTTCTTCAAATCCGATGGTTGTCACCATACGGTCTACACCTGCTATAGTTTGTTCAAAAACATTTTGAAGTGGTGTCACGTCTATACGAGAAGTTGGTGTGGCTGGACTAAAGTGTGTAAGCCATAATTCTTTAACTTCCCCTTCTTTCGCTAGCTTTGCCGCTTCACTTCCAAGCATATGTTTGTATTTTCTAACCTGTTCAAAATACTCCTCTTCAAGATACATTGCTTCACATATAAATAAATGGGAATCTCTAATAAAGTCTTTGAGTGTTGGAATCGGTCTACAATCTGTACAATAAGATACTTTGATTCCCTTTCTACCTTCACCCAACACCATATCAGGTGTATACAGCTGATCACCTACTGTGATCGTCTGCCCTACCTGAAGTTTTTTCCAAAGTGGTTTAGGTACTTGGTTACTGAGTGCCTTTTCTGGTAAAAACTTAGGCTGTCTTTTATTTTCTATTGCATAAGCAAAGCATGGCACCTTATGTGGCACTGGTAGCACACTAATATGGAATTCACCTACTTGTACTGTTTGTTCCTCATAACTTAGTTCAATCAGTTCTAGTGGAAATGCAATATCACGGCATACAATCGTTAATCCTTCTACTACTTTTTTTAGTCCTGGCGGACCAATAAGTGTAAGCGGTTCCGCTCTTCCTGCATTACCTAACGTGAGTAATAAGCCTGGTAGACCTGTTACGTGATCTCCATGATAATGTGTAAAACAAATCACATCGAGTGTCTTATAACCCCAACCTAATATTTTCATACTAACTTGTGTGCCTTCGCCACAGTCAATTAATAACTTTCTTCCATTGTATCTTGCCAACATCGCTGTTAAGTAACGTTCTGGTAACGGCAACATACCACCTGTTCCTAATAAACAAATATCTAACATGTTCTACTTCCTTTCTCTAGTTATTTATATTATAGCCTTTTATGACAATTGATACAACTTATCCCCTCTTTTTTATAGGTGTTTTGTAAACCAAAAAAAAATCCTAGAACAATACTCTTGTCCTAGGCTCTTCTATCTATTCATCTCCATCTTCAAAACCAAATAACTCTTCAACTTGCTTTTCTTTAATCGGAATACAAAAACGCTCTACCCAATGATCATAACACGTTTCACATATAGTAAAGGTGTGCGTTGTCAAATCCTTATTTGAAAAGTACCCCCATGTTTTTGAAATCGTTAAATAATCAGCATATTTGTCTGGCTCTTGTAGCTTCTGAATAGGCTTTCCACAACAGTAACAGATTCGCTCTTTACTATTTTGTGTGATTTTCTTCCGCATGTTGGCACCCCCTACCTTTTGTGCGGGTTCTTTGTTTCAACTCCATTATATACTAGGCCTTTCCCCTACGTATATAGGTAAATTTAAACTGTTTGTGTGGTTTTGAAATGAAGTTTACTCACTTCATTAAGGCGTTGTTTCCCATATTGACCTGCATAAGCCTTTGCAGCTTTAACGACTTGGTTACTTGCTCCCTTTGGAAACTTTTGACCATATTTTATTTCGAGTTCTTGCATCTTCGTCACGAACATATCTCGTGCTAAAATACTTGCTGCTGCAACCACGACATTTTGCTCTGCCTTCGGTTTTTGCTCAAGTATGATCTGACCTCCTCTTTCCATAAGCGCCCTTTTGATCAAGCTCTCATCTCCAAATTGGTCTGAAAGTGCCAAAGAACACCCAGTTTGTCCTACAAGGTTTTCAATAATACGTGCATGTCCCCACGCAAGTAAACGGTTAAGATTCTTAATTTTATCATAAAGTTCATTATATTTCACATTGCCAATAGATATGATTTCATATGGACAAATCTCTCTAATGCGTATTGCCATCTTTTGAATTTGTGTATCAGATAGGGTCTTACTATCCGCAACACCGATTGCCATAAGTTTCATCTTCATCTCACGATCAGCATAGACACCTGCAATGACTAATGGACCGAAATAATCCCCTTTACCTGACTCGTCCACACCAATAAGTGCATTATCAAATTGGTCACTCTTCAATCCTGTTGGTGCAATGCGCTTAATCGAAGTTGCCTTTACTTCTTGGGTTTGAGTTCCTGTCCCACTATCATTTATATTATTAAAAAAGCTTTTTAATTCCTGATGTTTCACTTGTGACAAGTCAACCGATACGCCTTTTTTCTTACTTTCATAGATTCTCACTTTACTTGTGAGCTGCTCATAAGTGATGTCAAACTGTAGTCCATAGCTAATTTCTTGATAGTTTCCAACTACAACACCTTGTTGCTGTAGATTTTGTTTGATTTTTTCATACTCAGTGTATTTGGTCATACCTTCACTTCCTATTTATCCATTTGTTTTCTTTTTATTATAACGGTTTGTTGTTTTATTAGAAAGACTCCTCTGCGATTGATTGCATATATTTTTTTTTCTTGGTTACACTAGTAATGAGATAATTGTGATTCCTCCCCATAAAGCATTATCTCAAAAACCCCAACATTTATTGTATAAATATCAAAACCCTAAATATTTTTTTATAGCGATAGCTTACTATCGCTCTTTTTTTGTGCTTTTATATTTATTTTCACCTATTCGTTGTCTTTTACCCACTCTTTCTCATCAAAAAGGTGACCTTTCGGTCACCTTTTTAGAACGCCAATAACGCTTGAATATTATCATAAAGAACTGCCTTCTGCTCTTGCCCCTTGAGTAGTGCGCCATATGCATTATTTTCTTTATCTTTAACTTGGAAGTTCAACATTTTTTCAATTGCTAAAGTATATAATTCATTATCGCCAAGGATCTTCCCCGCTTGTGCTATCATTGCATAAATAACAGGGTCTTCTGTATGGAAAACGGCCTTTCCTGTAGCCACATCATACTCCTCATAAAGCGCACCTGCCTTTAAATTTTCTTTGAGCCAATTGATTGTTTCGGCTTTTACCAAACCTACTTCAGATAAATTAAGGATTATTTGCATGCTTTCTTCCATGTTAATTGTTTTATTCATTACATAGCCTGATTTTGTTTTATCATATGCCCCATAATAAAATGGTAAAGTCTCAGATATATAAGCTTTTTGAATCAGCTGTTTGCTTTGATTAAAAACGTTTTTCCATGAATCTCTATACTCCGAAAAAATAACCATCCCACGCAAATTTAAATCTTTTATTTGAATCTCTTGGTCAGTATCTCTTGTTACAGTATTATACAATGAGTACAAATAGCCCTCTTTTACATTATGTTCATAGAGACTTCTTTCTATATTTAGTGCCATATCTCTATAAGTGGTATCTCCCCATTTTTCATAAGCACCCATTAGCGTATTCATCACAACCATAGATTCTAGTGCATTATTTGCAGCACCTACTTCTTCTTTCATATGTACTTTCCCCATGATTAACCCATCCTCTTGCAATAGATACTCCTTTAAGAAAGCGAGGAGTTGATCAAACTCTATTCTTGTATGGTTTTTGAGTATATATTCCATATAAAGTCCTAATGATTTTGTATCAACTTCTGGCTGTTCAATCAGATTGTGTGCTTTAACAAAAGCGAGACATTGATTTTCATATTTTTCGTAGTAAAAATTATCTTCTTCAAATACTTGCTCCATATAAGCTTTCTTATATTGATTCTGATAGATGGTTAAGCTTGCAATACCTAATACACCTATAAGTAATCCCCCTATAATATATAACTTCCTCATTACGCTTCACCGTCTCACTTCAATATTCTTGTTAGCTTTTGTCTATTATCTCTATATTAATAGTATCATTTTCCGTATTTAAAATAAACAAAAAATATACAAGAAGTCAAAAAACAAGAGATATGACACATTTTTTTCGTCACATCTCTTGTCTACTTTCCTATATATGAATTTTATCCCAATTTTTGTTGAATAAAGTCCGCTAATTTTTGTGCTTCTTTTTCCATAATTGCCTTATCTTTACCTTCAATCATTACACGAACAAGCGGTTCTGTTCCTGAAGGCCTAATAAGTACACGTCCCTCACCTTTAAATTGAATTTCAAGATCAGCAATGGCATCTTGAATTTCAAGATCTTCAAGATAAGCATGCTTATTTTCATTTTTGACAGTTGCATTAATAAGCACTTGCGGGAATACCTGCATAGTTTGTTTCAGTTCACTCAATGTCTTACCAGTTTTTTTCATCACATAGAGGAGCTGAATCGCCGTAATCAAACCATCTCCTGTTGTATTAAAATCTAAGAAAATAACATGACCTGACTGCTCACCACCTAAATTGTAACCATACTTAAGCATTTTTTCTAATACATAGCGATCACCAACACGTGTGTGAATAAGGTTAACCGCTTGTTCCTTAGCCATCACAGTCAGTCCCAAATTACTCATAACAGTAGCTACCATAGTGTCTTGCTGAAGCCTGCCACCATTTTTCATATCAAGTCCTACAATACTAAGGATCTGATCACCATCAATCATTTCTCCTCTTTCATCTACTGCCAGGCACCTATCTGCATCCCCATCAAAAGCAATACCCACTTCCATGCCACGACCTAGTACTTGCCCCTGAAGATCACCCATGTGTGTAGATCCACATCTTTTGTTAATGTTAATGCCATTTGGCTTATTATGAATAACTTCTACATGTGCCCCTAATTTTTTAAGTGCAAGTGGACCAACTTCATAACCTGCACCATTTGCACAATCTAGGAGTACCTTGATTCCTTTGAGATCACCTGGAATTGTATTACACACATGATCTATATAGAGATCGATAGCTTCATGATGATTTTCCCATGTACCTACCTGTTCACCTACAGGAAGAGGTATACTATCCGCTCTTGCCACAATAATATTTTCAATCTCTTCCTCAAGTTCATCACGTAGTTTGTAACCATCCCCGTTGAAAAACTTTATTCCATTAAATTCAAGTGGATTATGTGATGCTGAAATCATAACTCCGGCATCTGCTCCAAGTTCTCGTGTTAAATATGCTACTGCAGGTGTAGGTACTACTCCAATACAAATTGCCTTTGCACCTACTGAGCAAATTCCTGCTACAAGTGCAGACTCCAACATCGTTCCCGAAATACGTGTGTCTCTTGCTACTAGAATTTTAGGTTGTTTCTTCGTCTCCTTAGTGAGGACATAAGCTCCTGCTTGCCCTAGATGAAAAGCTAATTGCCCTGTTAACTCACTATTAGCAACACCACGTACACCATCTGTCCCAAATAATTTTCCCATTCGTCTCACATTCCTTCTATAGTATGATTTTTTTGGCATCTATTTCCTTTTATTGGCTGAACTTTATTATATTACCATTTTTTACCTAATACAATGAGATTATTTTTTCTATCACAAACTATTGTATTCAACCTTTAAAAATTCAATTCCTTTCAATCCTTGTATTTTTTTCATAAGTGTTTGTTTCTGCCTCTTTTTTATAGTAATCTTCATTTTGATTTCTATAAGATGCCGTCCACCTACTCCTTCTTGAAGTTCATACCCCAATACATCCAGCCCTTCTTCTCTCAGTACTTCCCATATCCTTTCAATACATTCCGCATCCCCTACTATGCGAATTAAAAGTTGCCCCTTAAATCCTTTTGTCAAGAAATTACCAAATTCTAACCCAATCAATACAAATAGTACAGAAACAACCGCTACATCATATAATCCACATCCAATCGCTAGTCCAATTGCAGATGTGACCCACAATCCCGCAGCAGTTGTCAGCCCTTTAACTCCACCTTTATTAATAATAATTGTTCCTGCTCCTAAAAAACCAATCCCACTCACCACCTGCGCTGCTATACGCGAAGGATCTACAGCTACTTTTGCATCTGCAAATCCATACTGAGAAACAACCATAATAAGCGCACTTCCTAAGCCTACTAAAAAATGTGTTTTAAACCCTGCATATTTAAATCTTTTTTTTCTTTCTAATCCTATTATGCCACCTAATATCCCACCTAATAAAATTCTAAGCATTATCTCTACCCCATTGTTGCGCCTCCAAATAAACATCTTTTTCTACACTATATTATAAGAGCATTTTTTTTGACATCATCTACATAAAAAATGCTAGAAAAAGATTGCTCTTTTTCTAGCATTTTCTAGCCCTCACTATTAGGTATTTCTTCTGGCACGATTTCTTCTTGCTCTACAGAAGGTGTAGTTTCTATTGCTCCCTCTTCTACAGGTGGTAAAACCTCTTCTGTTGGTGGTGGTGTAACTGTTGGTTCTTCAGGGATAACTACATCCTCTGACGGATCATAAATACGCAACTTTAAAGTAAGTGGTTTATTGAGCACTTTGAGTGGTTCTGGTATGGCCACTTGAACAGGTATAGAATATTCCCCTGGTGCTAACCCAGATAAGTTAATAACAGGTACAAGTGTCTTTGGATCAAATACCAGTAACTTCTCAGCAGTTCCTGCTAGAACAATCTGTAGTGTATCTTGTAAAACTTCATACTTATAGTTTTTTGACAACCCAATTGTTTGGATATTTAGCTCCTTAGTTGGTAAATGGTATTCATACGTACTTTCTTTTTGAATCTCAACTGTTACTAAAATCTTATCCTCAATATCATCAATACATTCTACTTCATCCGGTAAGATATAGTTAACCTTAATCGCATCAGTTTGAATCATATTATCAAGGGCAATTGGTTCAAGTTTAATTGAATGAATGTTATTGACCACTTCTGGCTTTCCAACAATAGTAATTTCCTTTGGACTGATTAGTGTGTTAGTTTGAATATAACCACTAGGCAATGTTCCTTTGAACTGTGCCTCTAACGGTACACGCTTCTTTGTACCTATAGGTAAAGTAACTTGTGCAAATTGCGGAGACTTCTTGATTCCTGTCACCTCGTTACCTTCTTTATCTAATACTTTAATTTCCTCATTAAAACTTAATGCATCTGCCGAAAATTGATCTACATTAATATCAATAGAAACCTCATGTATACGATTAATTTTACTTTTAGGCCCTGAAATCTCTATAGTAGATGGTTTGACAATCGGTGCAAGATACTGATTGTTACCTGCTCCTATAATATTAGGTTCGATCCGTTTAGTCACAGTCTTCTCTTTCTCAAAGATGAGATAAGTTGTCTTAGGTTTCATTGTCTCTACAGTAACGCCACCTAGCTTTGCTTTTGCATCAAAAGCTGCAATACGTTCTGCAGACTCCACCTCATCACTTAATGTATCAATAAAAGGTGTCAAATCAAGTGTCACATCAATCAAACTTTTATTTGCCTGAATACGATCAATCTCAAGTCTCGGTCCTCTTACAGATACTTTCACTTTAGTATTTCGTAATTCTTCTTCATTCTGAATCACGAATCCTCTAGCCTCTAATTCACTCAGTCCTCTAATATTGACTTGAATATCTCTAATTTCTCTTGGTTGTAAGGGATTTTGCGTGTTGATGACAAAAAGCCATAACATCGATGCTAATGCTAAGGAAAAAATTTTCCAAGGAAGATTGTTTGTAAAAAACTTATTCATCTTTTTGTTTTCCTTTCCATAGCATCAATTTCTTTTCTTGTTTCTTCTTTTTCTTATTTGCATTGATAGACAACACACGTTTAAGCATCTCTGCATCCAAACCACGTTTGATATGTCCATTTTTCACATAAGATACAACACCAGTTTCTTCTGATACGACCACGACAACAGCATCTGTAGCCTCAGAAATTCCTATCGCTGCACGATGTCTTGTCCCAAGATCCTTACTGATCTCAAGACTATCTGATAAAGGAAGAAAACAAGTAGCCGCAGCTATGCGATTATTGCTAATCACAATCGCGCCATCATGAAGGGGTGTATTTTTTTCAAAGATGTTAATAATCAGTTGACTACTTACCGCCGAATCAATCTTAATCCCAGTGCGTTCTACATCCCCAAGCTTTGTCCCCCGTTCAAATACAATGAGTGCTCCTGTCTTAACCTTTGCCATCTGCATCACAGATTTAACAATCCCCTCAATTGTCTCATCCGTGAGTTGCTGGTTGCTGGTTTCCTCATTACCACTGAGCAAGAATCCCATAAAACTACCACGCCCAATTTGTTCTAAGGCGCGTCTAAACTCAGGTTGGAAAACAACTAATAAGGCTATAGTTCCTACTGTAATCGTATTGGATATAATCCACCATACAGTATGTAGCTGGAGAATATAGGCTACCATGGCAATAATAATAACAATAACTACCCCTTTAAACAGTGCCCAAGTTCTTGTGTCTTTGATCCACATAAGTAACTTATAGATTACAAAAGCTACTACTAGGATATCTATTACATCTCTTAAGCCTATATCTGGTAAGCTTAAGAAATCTATTTTATTCAAGGCTTCCATTACAGCATCCAAATATCTGCAACTCCTTTACTTCAATTTTTTTTATTATATCATGTTTTATAATCAAGTGAAATAAAAGAGACACTAAAAGTGTCTCTTTCTTCTAATAAATATCATTACTTAATTGATCGAGATCTTCGGTAACAGTACCTGTATAGACTTGCTCTATCTTTGTCTTATTAGCATTGATTTTAATTTTTGGGATAACTTTCACGTAATAGACATTATCATCATCCTCAAACTGCACAGTCTCTGCACGATTGTAATCTACTACACAGGATAGATATTGAACAACAACAGCTATAACTGCACTTAGTATAGTCATAATTACCAGTATTAATACACTAAGTTCAATTTCTAGAAAAAGTACAGCAATTCCAAAGCCAAGTAAATTCATCACAGCTCCTATTGCTATAGCCATATAACCTGCATAGTCAATGTTAAGTCTTCTAATAATGGATACAATGATAAAGACAATAGCAAAAATACCGGCAGTAGCAAGTGTTTTCGGATTGAGTATAACATTATTTTGTATAAATCCGAGTAGTGTGAGTAAAATCTCCTGAATTTCTCCTACAATCATATTGTTCTGTATCAATACAGTGAGTTGTATGCCTACTTCATACATAACAACCCCAATCACAATAGGAATGAGGTAATTCATTCCTACAACTAAAGGTACTGCAATAGGGATAACATAGGCAATACCTAATTTCATTGCTAACATCGTAATGACAATCCATATACTCTCTTTTGGGTAAAACCGAATAAATAATATGTAGAGCACAATAAAAAGAGCAAGTGCCAAGCCTCCCATTACAGTACTAAAAGCCATGAGATGCATCACGACTACTATCATCAAGACTGGAAGAATCCATCCTGTAGGAATAACCATACACACGAGGGCCATTCCAAAAATCACATAAGGATTAACCAAGATCGCTGCATAGCCTATGTTCATATTAATTTGTAGTACTGAATACAACACAAGTATAAATTTCATAACTGGCATAATGATGCGTTCATACATTTTACAAAACTGGATCGTCTTCTCTCTGATAATGAGTACGTTTTCGTTTAAAGCCATACTTCTCCTCCCGTTCCTTGTCATAAACTTCTAACTGACTACTTAATTTTTGATAAGCCTCCATTCGCTCGGCTGCTAGGCGGTACTTTTTCTTAGCATATCGTGAAGAAATCATGGTATAAATAACCAATATGACTAGCAATGCGCCGCCATAAGGCAACGCATATCGAAATACAATTTCCTCTACTGTCGTTGGCATATTCAACCCATTATTTACTCTAAGAAGCAGATGCCCCGCCATTGCTGCCGCAACAAGTAAAAATATCATAATACGTGATTTAAAATTTGATAAGTAAACATAGTCCTCAGGATAGTAGGCTACAATGCGTTTATCTTTTTGAGTATAGTACTTATCATTGATCGCCATTTGAGTCATGATCTTTACTTTCTCGTTATTAATCATCCTGATCACATCCTTTACTCTTTTTTAAAGCTCTTACTGTCATATTTACCAGCACCATTCCACAAAATCCATTCATTGATAATAGCATCATAGGCACCATCTATCTGTTGCCTGACTTGATCTGATGTATACTCTTGATGCGGTTTTACCCAAGTTGCGGTAAAACTTTGAAGCCATGGTCTGACTTGAGCTTTTCTTTCAGTTCTTGGAATTTCTTTAATCACATCATTTGAGCTCTGCATCGTACTTAATATCAACTCATATGGATTTAAATCTGGATAGTCTATACCAAATGAACCTGGTGCATAATGAGATGGGTATACCATAGGACAAATATAATCAAGATTTTTTACGAGTTCGCTATAATCTTGTCCTACAATTTGTGCATCAATCTTACTCGTAATAATCGTTCCAAATACATCTGCAGAAACATAAACCCCATAAGGTTTTAATTCTTCATACATATACTTAGTAAATTCGGTAATAATCTCTGTTTTCGAAGGTGTTTCTGGTAAATCGACCTTGTCTACACCCATAGACTCATGAAACCGAATATAGTCAAATTGAATTTCTTTAAATCCTACTGCAATTGCTTCCTTCGCAATTTCTAATAAGTATTCCCAATTACGCTTATCATAGGGATTAAGCCATGTATCTCCTGAAGGCGTCTGATAGACATTTCCATTCTTATCATGAATTAATCGATCGGGTGCTGTTCTATTAATCTGATTGTCTTTGAAAGCTACAATACGTGCAATTGGATAAACCCTTGCCCTATACATTTGATCCATTACTTCTTTTATATCTGGAATAAGTGGTGACTTAGAAACACATCCCAAACTCTTTAGCTCAGGATTGGTCGTATTAAAGGTAAGATAACCATAATCATTTTTTACATCCAATACAATGGCATTAAGCTCAGATTGTTTTGCCATATCCAGCAATGGTTGCAGCTGCTCCATCTTATGTGCAGGCAAATACGCACCTTTAAGTTCAATAGGTTCCATATGTTGTGCGTAGGGAATAGCTCCTTGCTCCAAATCTACCGAAACTTCTCTAGTATTTGTATCTTGTCCAAATAAGTCTTTCCAATCCTCTTGTAACTTGCCGGTCACGATAAATGTACTCAACATACAAGTTACCACAAGAATTAAAACACTCCATTTCATGCGCATAATTTTTGTTTTCTTGTAGCGATGATAAGCTCCATAAGACTTCATTCTGTATTTTTTCACTATGAATAGACACCTCTCTTATTCACATACTGTAAATTATATCATATTTAAATCTATATGACGACATCGTATTTTTACATATTTTTAAAATATTTAATCTTTATGAGTCTTGCCGTTTTATCTTTTCTCAAACACTTTATAAATTTATTTTACACTATTTTGAATTATTTTTCCATCTTTTTACAATTATTGCTCTCTATTTCTTCTCTATTCTTTCAACCATATATAAACACAAAAAACCTAGGAAATTTTCATTTCCTAGGTTTTAATTGTTCTATTATTCGTTAATTGGTTTCATTGTTGGGAATAATAATACGTCTCTAATTGAGTAAGAATCTGTAAGAAGCATTACAAGTCTATCTACACCGATTCCAAGTCCACCTGTTGGTGGTAATCCGTATTCTAATGCAGTTAAGAAGTCTTCATCAATCTCACACGCTTCATCGTCACCAGCATCTCTAAGTTCTTCTTGATGTTTGAAACGACCTCTCTGGTCGATTGGGTCATTTAATTCTGAGAATGCATTGGCATGCTCACGACCTACGATGAATAACTCAAAACGCTCTGTATACTCAGGATCTTCTGGCTTACGCTTTGATAATGGTGAAATCTCTACTGGATGATCCATAATAAATGTTGGTTGAATTAATTTTTCTTCAACATAGTGTTCGAAGAATAGGTTAAGAATATCACCTCTTTGGTGATGGTTCTCAAACTCAATGTGGTGTTCTTTTGCAAGTGCTCTTGCTTCTTCCACATCTTTTACTTCTCTAAAGTCAACATTACTATATTTTTTAACAGCGTCAATCATAGAAATACGCTCGAATGGTCTATCAAGATCAATCTCAACACCATTGTATGATACAACGCCTGTTCCAATAACAGTATGTGCTACATGTCTGATGAGATCTTCAGTAATATCCATCATATCATTGTAGTCAGCATATGCTTGGTACAACTCCATCATTGTAAACTCCGGGTTATGTCTTACTGACATTCCTTCATTACGGAATACACGACCAATCTCATATACACGATCAAATCCACCTACAATGAGGCGTTTTAATTTAAGCTCTGGTGCAATACGCATAAACATATCAATATCTAAAGCGTTGTGGTGTGTAACGAATGGTCTAGCAGCTGCTCCACCTGCAATTGAATGAAGTACTGGTGTTTCCACTTCAATAAAGCTTTTATTATCTAGGAAGTTACGCATCTCGCGAATGATAGCACTACGTTTGATAAATGTGTCTTTGACTTCTGGATTAACAATAAGGTCAATGTATCTTTGACGATATCTTACTTCTGTATCTTTAAGTCCATGATATTTCTCTGGAAGTACTTTAAGGCTCTTAGAAAGTAAAACCACCTCTTGTGCACGTACAGAAATCTCACCTTTTTGTGTTCTAAACACAAGGCCCTTAATCCCTACTACGTCACCAATATCATATTTTTTGAATTCAGCATATACTTCTTCGCCTAATTCATCTTTTCTTACGTATGATTGGATTCTACCATCTTGATCTTGGATATGAACAAATGATGCTTTACCCATATCTCTCTTAGCCATGATACGACCTGCAATTGATACGATTTGACCTTCATAGTCATCAAATTTATCTGTAATCGCTTTGCTATGAGCTGTTACGTCATACTTAGTTGTCTTGAAAGGATCTTTCCCTTGCTCTTGAAGTGTTGTTAACTTCTCAAGACGTACTCTTTCTTGCTCATTTAAACTTTCTTCGCTTACGATATTTTGTGTATTCTCAGACACGTTTCTTCCTCCTTTGTTTCTAACTTATTTAGTTTGAAATTGCTAATACTGTATATTCATCAGTACCGAATTCTGTTTCCACAGAAATCACATCTCCAACTTTTGCACCAATGAGTGCAGAACCTACTGGAGATTCATTTGAAATTTTACCATTCATTGGGTCTGCTTCTGTAGATCCAACGATTTGATATTCTACTTCTTCATCAAATGTCTTATCATAAAGTTTAACCCTATGTCCTGGTTTTATAACATCTGCAGAACCTTCTTCTGCATCAATAACCTCAACATTTTTAAGCATTTTCTCAATCTCAACAATACGTGTTTCGATTTCTGCTTGTCTATCTTTAGCTGCATCATATTCTGCATTCTCTGATAAGTCACCTTGCGCTCTTGCTTCTTTAAGTTCTTCAGCTACTTTTTTACGCTCGACGTTCTTTAATTCCTCAAGTTCTGCTTCTAATGATTTAATCCCCTCATATGTGAGTAATATTTGTTTCTCTGCCATTTGAAATACTCCCTTTCCTATGCACGGTACACCCCAAATTGTCGCCATGGGTGAAGTAATCTGGTTTTATAATTCCACAATTATACCCCACTTACACACTCATTGTCAACTTCACGAGCGGATATACCCTACTGATTGTTATATCTAAATCTCTTACTTTTTTTCTTAAAATGCGTTTTGAAAAACCTTCACTGTACCAAAATGCCTCCATTAAAGGTATGGGAACTTGATACCCCTCACATAGTATATCAAATCCCTTCCATATACTAGGGAGTATCCCTTCATATTTTAAATTTTTGAGGTTAAGATTTCCCTTGAGATCTACATAGATACTCTTCGGATGGCATTTATTCATATATTGCGCATTGCCACTTATATCATAAATAATATCTAAATTCCCCATCGTTCCTTTCTGGGGTGGTACAACTTTGACCTTTAGTTTATGACTTTCATATATTTCCGCTGCAACCTCCCGATACATTGCCGGCACTTCGGTAATAATGGTAAGGCTTGTCACGTCTTCTAGTAAGGGAATAATGACATCTAATGTATCATTTAAACGCCCTGCTACCACACCTATACGCATATACATAGGTGCTTTTTTGACAAGCTGATATTTGCCGACATACTGCAATATATGATAACTTAATAATCTTTGTACAAATTCTCCTGTAACATATATAAGTGTTTTAAACTCTGGAACCTCAAAAGGTGCACACCACACAATATAGTCTACACCTATATCTAATAAGTAGTTTTCAAGTTTATCCCAGATCCGCTCAGTCATGAGCCATTCTGGCATACGAATAACTATATTATAATAGATGTTTCCTAACATTTGCTCTTCATACAAGAAAATATTCTTAACTTTTGTACGTTTAAGATTATCTTTAACTAGTATTATATTTGACTGTTCAAAATATATGCATGCGACTTTTCCCATATTGCTCACCCTCCTATTTATATAGCTTTATTCAAGTTGGATAAGCTCTATGACATAATTAATCTAAAGTCTGAATATGTTTTGCACAGCTTTCTAGCAATACTTTGACATCATCTATGGTTGCTACACTTGTCATTTGCTTTCTAAATTCTGCCGCACCTCGAATGCCTTTAATATACGCCATCAAGTGTGCTCTCATTTCTTTCATACCAACATACTCACCTTTATACTGAGCAAGCATCTCAGCATGCTTTATAATCACCTCATGACGTTCAGCAAATGTTGGTTCTGGCAGAAGTTCTCCTGTTTTAAGGTAGTGTACTGTGCGCTCAAAGATCCAAGGGTTACCTTGTGCCCCGCGACCAATCATCACTGCATCACATCCGGTATGCATCAGCATTGCTTTTGCATCTTCAGGTGTCTTGATATCACCATTCCCAATAAGTGGAATATTGATTGCTTCTTTGACTGCTTTGATAATATCCCAGTCTGCCTTTCCACTATAAAACTGCTCTCTTGTTCTTCCATGAAGTGCAAGCGCACTTGCTCCTGCCTGCTCGATAATTTTTGCTACTTCTACAGCATTCACATGCTCATCATCAAATCCTTTACGAATTTTGATTGTTAGTGGTTTATCGATTGCACGTGCCGTTTGATAGACTATTTCTCCAATAAGTTCAGGGTTCTTTAGAAGTGCTGACCCCTCTCCATTACGTGTAATCTTTGGTGCAGGGCATCCCATGTTGATATCAATAAAATCAACATCACTCTCAGCAACCTGTTTTGCCATCTCACTCACAATTTTAGGATCGCTACCAAAAAGCTGTGCCCCTACCGGGTGCTCTCTCTCATCAATATAGAGGAGTTGATTTGTTTTATCACTTTCATATAATAGTCCCTTAGCGCTCACCATCTCTGTATAGAGCATGCCACAACCAAAAGATTTACAAATGAGCCTAAAAGGTAAATCTGTGATTCCAGCCATTGGTGCTAAAAACACATTATTAGGCGTTGAGATTTGACCTATTTTCATCAGTTATCATCCTATCTATTTTTATGATATATCTTCGCAAGTCCTTTTAAAGTCAATAAGCCATCATAGACATCAATCATAGCGGTTCCATCTCTGATGACTTTTGCAAGCCCACCTGTTGCTATCACTTGCATATGTGGTGCATCCATCTCTTCTTTGACTTTTTTGATAATATATTCTACTTGGCCAATATACCCATATACAAGTCCTGTTTGCATACTTGTAATAGTATTTTTGGCGTCTAATATCCCTTTTGTCTTTTTGATTTCAATATGTGGGAGTTGCGCCGCTCGCTGCCATAGCGCATCGGCACAAATGCGTAATCCTGGCGATGTAATTGCTGAAATTAATTCACCTTTTTCACTCACAACGTCATAAGTTGTTGCTGTACCAAATCCAATAGCCATACATGGACCACCTACAAGATCATAGGCTGCCACACAGCTTGCAATACGATCCGCGCCAACCTCTCTTGGATTATCCGTTCGAATAGCTAGCCCAGTCTTAATCCCTGGTCCCACAATCATTGGTTTAATTCCAAAATACCTCTTAATACTGTTGCTTAGTGAATACATAATATCAGGTACAACTGACGCCATAACAACCGCTTTGATTTGCTTTTTATCAATGCCCTTTTGACTGAGCATTGCTGTAATTGTTACACCATATTCATCCGATGTCCTAGGTGTTTGTGTCATTAAACGAAAACTCATTATAAGTTCTTGTTCTTTCATTACACCCATGACAATGTCGGTATTGCCAATATCCATCACGAGAATCATTACATTCTCCCCCTTTATCCATAAAAAGCAGATACCTTTGATTCAGTATCTGCCCTCAGTAGCTTATTATAGCCTCTCCATTATATATGAAAGCCATAGCCTTTGCAAGTTAAGGCCTATGCCTCTAATAAAGCCATTGCAAAGCTTTGTGCTTCCTCTCCATACTTCTTCCCAATATGTTCAATGATTTGAGTCATATTGTAGCCTTTGCTTTGTAAAAGTACAATCTCTTTTACAATCTTACCTTGTTCTGTTCGATAAATCATATACCAAATTTTAAGTGATTTGAGGATTTCCTTCTTTTCTACTTGGAATCTTTTAATCTCTAGTGCACTCCCAATATCATCTACGAATACATCCTCTTGTGAATTCTGTTCGATGTAAATATTTCCCTCATCATTGAATCCTAAACTGAT
>JBOFIR010000113.1:0-3745 GCA_051650265.1 Cellulosilyticaceae bacterium | reverse complement strand
AGATCTGGGGTTCATAGTAGTCAAGAAGTGCTTGATACGACAGTGCCGCTGCATGATGAAACTCATCAATAACAATATAATCATAATAATCCTTCGGCATCTCCTCATAGAACTTCTGAGAATTAAAGGTTTGAATCGTTACAAATAAATAGTCCTTGTTGTCCGGTATGTGCCCACTGTAGTAGAGTTCCCCAAAGTTCCAATCCATTAATACTCGCCTAAAAGTAGCTAAGCTTTGCTTCATCTGCTACCTGCTCCTCGTCAAACGCTTCTCCCCGGCTCACACTGAGCTGCTCTATCACTTGATTGACAAGCGCCACCTGCTTTGTTAGCTTGTCCTCCTCCTTGATCCGCTTATCCTCTTCAATTTGCTTTAATGCCAGTTGAATAACCTCAGTCAAGTGCCTGGACAACACATGATCAGCCTCTCCCTGATCAAGCGGCTCTCTTATCACCAAACGGTCATTTTCTGCCAAATACTTACTCAGTGCCTTCGTAATGACCTTTTCATATAAGCCTTCTTTATACATCTTCCTTCTCCCCTTATCTACAACTCATTTTGAGTAGCGATTTCGGCTATCCCCTTCCTAGATCACTCAATAATAGGGTAAATTATATCATACGACACCCTTTTTCGCTACGCCTCCCGAATACGCGCGCACAAAAAAGCACCACTCCTGCTCTACAAGATCTGGTGCTTTTGCGCCAACTGGAGGGTAGTAGCCCCTCTATGTCAAAATCTTTACAAATGGTTCATACCAACTTAAATTCCAGCCCATTTTTTCACATAATGCATACAATTCACCCTCATCATGGATATCGTTTTGGGTAATCCTATCATGAACTTCCTTATTGACAATCAATCCATTTTGAATATTGGTAGATAACGCCACATATACAAACTGACTTCTGATATGTGAGAACTCAGAAGTTTTCTTATTGAGTGGTTCACCCGTCAGTTCATCATATTTGATCTTATATTTTTTGATCCGTTTGGCTTTTAGTTCTTTGACGATTTTGCGTCGCATATCTCTACACTTCTGTTGTAGCAGTTCGATTTCTGGCAAATCACGAATGGTATGGTACACCCTTTGGCAATAAACCAAATTCTGCCTCGTTGTTGATCCCACTTCCAATATGCGCTTTTCCAAAAGCTTCATCACTTCATAAGCAGCAATATACACTTGCCCTTCTATTTCCTGCTTCACTTCATTCGGTATCGTTTGCACGATATACTGCGCATTGGCCTTACTTCCTACACGTAGTATACTATGTATCTTATCTGCACTGATGTAGAGCATCCCACTTCTTTCGTCTATATGCATGGCTTTTTCCCACGCATTCTGAATCTCCGTTACGGTCCTCTTTGCCTGTGCTGGATGCGCCTCAGGAATAAACTTTCGAAACTGACAGCGCAGACACTTGGTAATTGGAACTAATTCATTTGGCATACCTGATCATTTCCTCATACATTTTGTTTAGTTCTATTGTGCCTTCCGTGGCTTTTATATGCGTACTTTGATCGGGATGAATCGCTTTCATCATCTTTTTCTTCCATTCATTTGCATACTTCTTATCTTTATAGTGCAACTTTGTAACGCCTAACCGCTTGAGCCGCTGCTCGCCATCTAATTCCAATAAGTAAAAGAGGATCTCACTTGCCTCACTAGAGAAGTACGCAGAGGTATATGTCTTTTCATCTTTTTCTGGAATACGTTTGGCACTATAGGTTTTGATAAATTGATACAACTCTTCCCAACCTCTTGCTTGACTCTTTAAAGGTGCCAAGGACTCATTTACTTTTTCCTTTACACACTTAAATGTCCCCCATTTCTTAAGGTCGTCAACGGATTGAACCTCCTGCCAATTGATTGGTTCCGTACTGCTTCTTTGAGGCACTTCTTCACTTACTACGCCCCTCTGTGCTTTTATGAATGCCCATAGCTTATTCCAACTTCCTTGTGGGACCTTACACCCTCCAAGGCTCTTTGAAACCTCTGCTGCAATATCCTTCAGGTAGCCTAATCGTTGCAATTCATCCTGTGATTTCACATCTTGCCATCCCATACCTTCACTTCCTTGTAATGATAAGATTTATTCCTTATTTTCATTATATAATCTCAAAATCCTATTTATTACTGTATATGGATTATCCTATTCAAGGTTGTTTCGCCCTCTACATGCTTTAATTATTCACTATTTCATCGTAGTACTCAGAAGCACGATCACTACAGATAGGACACTAAGTAGTATATGGATTCCCTTGTGCCATGTATAGACTCTTCTCCCACCATATCCTTCCAGTGGATAGACTGGAATCATTTTATACAACAAAAATACAATACCGAAAGTATTGAGGTCCTCCCAAAATAGATGGTATGGTTGCAAAAAACTTGCTACTGTGGTCATACAAATCATCCCGATCCATCCCCACAGTGCTACCACTCCCATATCTTTTTGAAATGCCTTTGAAGACTCATAATGCTTAGGATACCAATTCCCAATCATAGGATACAGTCCACCTATCGCACTGATCAAAGCTACCAGCGCTGCTCCACCACTATTTAATCTAAAATGCCATTGTCTCTTTGAGAACAAGGTACCTATATAGCCCATCAGCACATGGAGTACAAGTACAGTGCCATAAGCCCCTATATAAAATCCAAGGCCATCCCCCACTTGCCATCCTACTAACAACATCATGATGAGATTGGCTGCCAAATAAAGTGCTATTTGACTAACTGTCTGTGGTTCTTTTTGATTGACCGTGCCCTCTTTTGTTGCAAGGTAAAATGCCATCCCATTACTCATCCACAAAGGCGTCTTTATGTACTGCATGCACATCCCCTTAAAACCTAACTGCCCAACACCTTCTCTGATGCTGATCCGCTTAAACCCATTATCTAAGAAGAGCTGCCACGAGCCTACATTATCATCTTTCACAATTCCTGATAAACTTGTACAACCTTGTTCCCATAAGTAGGTAACGGTTTCCCTATACAAAATACGCCCAATTCCTTGCCCTTGATACTTAGGATGAACAAAGGCAATATCAATATACCCTACTTTTTGATCTCCTGATTCCATGTACTTGATCAAAATACCACCCACTATTTGACCATCCATGACTGCTACCATAGCTTCCTTTGGTCTACCTACGAACAATTTCTCTATCCCATCAAAAGCACTTCTTGCTATTTTTCTGACCTGATTGGCTTCATGCGCTGCCATCTTTCTGATCGTAACCATAGTCCTATCCACTCCCCCTTTTACACCTTATCTTTCATATATATGAACCTTTGCACTGATATATCTCTTTTCTTGCTTTTTAGACAAAAAAACGCCTACCCATCTTCTCATTGGGTAGGCGTGAACACATGATTTGATAAGGAGTTTCTCATGGAAAAAACTGCACGCAGAAAACGTAAGTATACCTCTAGCTCCTAACTGTCTGTTCTTTTTATTTTTCCCTGAGCAATTCAATAAACTCCGGATGATCTTTAATAAAATCTAATTCATTCTCTGGGTCGTTTTTCAACATATCCACAAAGACGTTGTAAAACTGATTATATTCTGCTTCTTCTGTTTCCGTTCCTGTTTGTTTGGTCTTGATGTGTGTATATAACCGTGAATTCGAAGTATCCCACTTTTTACGTAATGCAGGCAACATCTTCTTCAGTGTTGCTATACAGTTCTCTACATCTTTCATCTTGCTATAGAGCTGGAAGTAAGTCACATGGGTATT
>JBOFIR010000112.1:0-3638 GCA_051650265.1 Cellulosilyticaceae bacterium | reverse complement strand
AAGTTTTTTTCCTATCAGTTAATAATGTAGAAAGTGTTTCTTTGATAGCTGCAAGAGCAGCCTTAGGGTTGCCAAAAGGCATATCGATATCACCTATATCGCTTATCTTAAAATCAGTTAAGTCTAAATCTAAATAAGGAGAATAGGTTTCTAACCCATAAGAATCTACACGGACTTGTGAAGGGGCAAAGCGAGTACCAGGTCTATAAGATGTTGTACCATCGAAAGGTGCCCCGACGATAACTAAGTTAGAGTCTTCATAGGTAGTATCACACCCAATGAATGTCTGAGTCGTATAGGTATTAAGCATTTACAAGTTCATCCTTTACATAAGAAGGTAGCATAAATGCTCCAATATGAAGGTCTGTATTGTAGTATTTAGTTTGAAGGCCTAAAGATTCCCAACGAGAAGCTTGTAAATCTTTTAGAGGGTCAAACTTCTTTGAAGCAAAGCCAAAGAGCCAGTGACCAGATGGATAAGTCGGCATATGGAACTGATAAACCTTGGCTATTGGGAAGGTCTCACGGATTTTAGAGTGAGCACGTTTCATTTCATGAGCATAGCTCGTGTAGTAAGGGCTTTCATGCTGATTAATTAAGATACCTTCTTCACTTAAGATACGTTTGCAGTTGTTGTAGAATTCAAAAGTAAAGAGACCTTCACCAGGACCAATAGGGTCTGTAGAATCAACTAGAATAAGGTCATAACTTTCAGCAGGTGCATCTTGAACAAACTTAAGACCATCTTGGAAGTAAAGTGTTAGTCTAGCATCGTAATCTAGGTTACAAGCTGTTTGAGGTAAATATTTTTGACAGAGCCTAACGACACGCTCATCAATTTCAACCATATCTACATGTTCAATAGAAGGGTAGCGAAGGACTTCACGAGCTGTCCCTCCATCACCACCGCCTATAATCAGTACACGTTTAATATCTGGATTAACTGCCATAGGGATATGAGTAATCATATCATGGTAGATGAATTCATCTTTTTCTGTAACCATCATTAAGCCGTCTAATGTAAAGAAGGTACCAAAAGTATGACTTTTAAAAAAGTCAATTTGTTGGAAATCACTCTTCTCTGAGTGGATGTGCTCTGTAACTTTAATTGAGAATTTAGTATCCTCTTGGTGGTTTTCTGTATACCATAAATCTATCATAGTGTCCTCCTGACTTTTGTCTAAAATTTGAATTTGATAAGGATCTTCGTTATCATTCATTATTATTGTGCCTTCAGATTGAAGGTAAAGGTAATGTGCAATGATCTCTTTGGTAATAAGTTCACCAGGGATGATAATAGGGATACCTGGTGGATAAATCATGATGGATTCACCACTAATCAAACCTTCGGCATCTTGAATATGAACTAACTTCTTAGGATGATAATAAGCATCTCTAGGAGAGAGGAGCATCTTAGGATTTTTAAGTGTTATAGAAGAGGTAGGGCAAATTGGATGATTGGGGTGATAATGTTTGGAACTAATATCTTTTAGAGCATCAAGGAGTTTAGTAATACTTTCTAGACTATCTCCAAAAGAAATAATAGCAAGAACAACATGTGGTTCGGCTAGTTCGAGTTGGATATTGTAATCTGAGGATAGGAGATTATAGATATAAAATCCAGATACACCTAGTCCATCTACTTGGATTACTATTTTTAGGTCATCATAATCATCAATGCCAGGTTGGTTTATATAATTTTTTTGAGTAATACATTTAAGACCTGGTATGAAGTTGATTTCAGATTTTGCTAGACGCGTTAAACGAAGGAGTTCATCAAGTCTTTCATAACCTTCTAAAGCAATCTTCTTTCTTGCTAAGTCTATAGAGCACATAAGGAGGTAAGAAGCTGAGGTAGTTTGAAAGAGATTAATTGTTGAACGAACTTTGTGTTTACAGATAAGTCCTTCGTTGTGAAAGAGTACAGAAGACTGAGTAAGTGAACCACCAGTCTTATGCATACTAATAGTCACTAAATCAGCACCAAGCTGAGTAGCACTATTGGGGATTTGAGGATGAAAACCAAAATGAGCGCCATGGGCTTGATCCACTAAAACCGGTATAGATTGGCTATGACAAAGTTCTATAATAGCCTCTAAAGGAGAAGTTACTCCGAAGTAAGTGGGATGGATAAGCAATACTGCTTTGATGTCATTATGTAAATCGAGTGCATGATGAACAGCAGAAACAGTAATACCGTTAACGATGCCATAAGTAGTATCTATTTCTGGTTCAATAAAAATAGGTTTGGCACCAGCTAAAATAAGTGCATTGATAGCAGACTTATGGACGTTACGAGGGAGTAGGATTTTATCCCCACTATTAATCGCACTCATAATCATATATTGGACACCTGAGGTAGATCCATTAACTAGCATAAAGGCGTGATCTGAACCAAAGGCATCTGCAAGGAGTTCTTCAGCTTCATGAATAATCCCAGTAGGATTAGAGAGGTTATCAACCTTTTTTGAAGAGTTAATATCCATCTTTAGCACTAGAGGTCCCCAAATTTCAGTGAGCTCAGTAAGATAGTGACCTTGCTTATGACCTGGTACATCAAAGCAAGTAATATCTGCCTGTGCATAATTAAGTGCACCACTTAGTAGAGGGGTATTAGATTGATTCAGAGTCTTCATCTATTTTGAACATCGCGTGAGGAACGTTAGTCCCATAGAAGATTTCATCCATCTCGCGTTTAACTTTTTTTGCAATTTCATTGCGTGTACCAGGATGCAATTCATCTTTTGTATATCCAAAGAGATAATTGTTCAAGTCAAAAGCTTTTAGTTTGCACTTAGTATGGAATATATTCTCAGGGTATACATTTACATCAATCATGTTATAAAGATTTTTGATATGTTCAGGAATGTAGTTTTGAATTGAATTAATTTCATGATCTATAAACAGTTTACGTCCAGTGAAATCCCTAGTGAATCCACGTACACGATAATCAATAGTCATAATATCAGCATCAAAAGAGTGGATGAGATAGTTAAGGGCCTTAAGCGGAGAGATTTCACCACAAGTAGAAACATCAATGTCAGCTCTAAAAGTACTAATCCCTTCATAGGGATGGTACTCAGGATATGTATGGACTGTAATATGACTCTTATCTAAGTGAGCAAGAACAATCTCAGGTAGTGGACCAGGTGAAGCAGATTGGACTTCTAGACTTTGTTTTTGTTCATTAACAGGACCTTCAGAAACTAAGATAGTTACACTAGCACCTTGAGGATCGTAGTCTTGTTTAGCAATATTTAAGATATTAGCACCTATAATTTCTGTCACAGTAGTCAAAATAGCGGTTAGTCGTTCGGCATTGTAGTGCTCATCAATGTATTCAATATAGGCTTTACGGTCCTCTTCAGTTTTTGTATAGCAAATATCATACATATTGAAGCTTAAGGTTTTGGTAAGATTATTGAAGCCATGTAGCTTAAGTTTTGGATTGTTTGGTATTTTCATTTTTTTCTGGGCAACTCCTTTCATGGACGAAAAATTCTTAATATTTAACTTTGCAAGTTTATTATAGAGTTAAAAGAGTTTGATTGCAATAACTAATTTGTTTACAAATACTATACTTTAGTAATACTAAGAAAAAATCATATAATTACATTGTTTGTAAAATAGAAAAATCA
>JBOFIR010000111.1:0-7392 GCA_051650265.1 Cellulosilyticaceae bacterium | reverse complement strand
TCCCTTGTATTCAGACACTTGCCCATCTCAAGCAGACACTCAAGTGGGAATACGGCAACAGTATGCGTGACACAGCTGATGTCCTACTCGTAGGCTCTGAGAAAGTCTATGACTTCATCGAAGCCATGTTCAAGACGATCAAAGAAACATTCCGTACACACCGCATCCATATCGGAATGGACGAGGCCTTTGACCTTGGCCGTGGCCACTCTATCGAAGCCAATGGCTTCAAGCATCATAGTGAACTGATGACCATGCACCTTGAGCATGTCTGCGACCTTCTTCGCAAATACGAGATGGCACCAATGATGTGGGATGATATGTTCTTTAGAGCACTGGCGCCACACGGCGATCACTACGACCTCTCTGCAGGAGTGAACCAAGAAGTGGTGGAGATGGTACCACCAGAGATCAGCCTCGTCTACTGGGACTACTACCATGCAGACCGCGCGTTCTACGAAGGTGCTCTCAAGCTTCGCGAGGCCTTCAATAACCCTGTAATCTTTGCAGGTGGGGTATGGAAGTGGACAGGCTATGCACCAAACTATGACCGTACATTTGTCACATCACAAGCCGCTCTTGCTTCTTGTAAGGCCAATGGCATTGAAGAAGTGATCGCTACCATGTGGGGTGATGATGGGGATGAAACACCTATCGATGCGTGTATGCTAGGCCTACTTCTCTTTGGAGAGCACAGCTACATGGATGAAGTAAGCGACGAATGGCTAGACCGTAGATGCCAGTTCCTCACAGGCCTTAGCATGGAGGACTTCAAGTCACTCCAAGAACTAGACTATATCCCAGGGGTAGCTAGACCAAACCTTGAGTCTGTGAACCCTCACAAGTTCCTCGCTTACCAAGATCCACTTCTTGGTGCCTTTGATAACTATGTGAAAGACTTAGATTTGTACACACATTATGCACAGCTGGGTGAAAAATACGCCGAATTATCCACAAAGAGTCTGTATTATACACAAATGTTTGAAATGTATAGCAAACTTGCTTATATGCTGTCTCTCAAAGCCACTTTTGGCGCTGAGCTTCGCCAAGCCTATCATGCAGATGATCGCGAGATGCTCCAGGTGTATATCGATGAACGTATCCCGACACTCCGCACAGAGATCAAGGAGTTCGTCACAGCTCTTCGCAAAGTCTGGTACACTGACTGTAAAGCCAACGGTTTTGAGATCCTCGATATCCGCTTCGGCGGGATTCTCTCACGCCTAGAGACAGCATCCCTTCGTCTTCACCACTACCTCAGCGGTGAGCTCGAAGCACTCGAAGAACTTGAAGAAGAACTCCTTCCATTCAATCTTCACTGGGTACAGGCTGATGAAATGGTCAATATCAATCAATACTTACATATTGCTTCACCAGCTATCTTCTCACACTGCATTTAAAAAACCACAAAAGGCGAATGATCCATTGATCATTCGCCTTTTGTTTGATTGATACTCAATTTATTGTATAAATTATGTGTCGTTTCTTCGACACCTCTGACCTGATGGTTTCCAATCCATTCTATTGTGCTTGCCATCACTTGATCTAATGCACGTTTGCTCGCTACAAAATTAGCACCATAACGTGGCTCAGTTGCCCACTTGCTAATTTGTAAGGCTCTGTCATTAATGGTTTCTGGAATTTGTATGTGATTGTTCTCACAGAGTTCACATAATACCTCTATATCATGGGTTCTTGGATAAGCAATTCCTTGCTGTTCTAGTAGGTATTTAAGCATCTTCTCCACTGCTTGCTGACAAAGATAGCATACATCGTGCAGATAAGATTCATCTGATGTTTGTTTGAAAACAGTGTACAGTGCTTGTGCAGATTTGAGATTACCCTCTGCTAAGTTCTTGAGACTTTTCATAGATTACAATTCCTTTCTGGTAGATTTCTTTATAGAATGGCAAATCACTTTGTACTGCCTCTTTTAATTGTTCGAGACTCATCATCAAAAGATCCATTGCACTCTTTACACGTTTTCTATAAGCAATAAGTTCTGCCTCATGTTCTTCTAAATGGTTTCCTATTATCAAAAGATCTATATCACTCATTGGGCGACAACAATCTGTAATGGTACTTCCAAATAAAATAAGCATCTCAACACATTCCGGTACGTGCTCGATAAGTACCTTTATTTCTTGTTGCTTGAGTGGGGAAACATATTGAAGGATCTCTAGCGCTGTATCTACTTTATTAGGAAATAAATAAACCATCGTCTGCCCTCCTTTTTGATTTCATTCGATTTTCTATCCCTTAGTATACACCAGTTTAGAGACGAATTAAACACAAAAAAAGCGAATGACTTGATATCATTCGCTCATCTATTCTTAAAGGTAGTTTTTTACTACAACTTTCATATGTGCTTCTTTGGCTTCCATATCTCGAACAAGCTTAAACTGATTGCGTGCACGATCTAGGTTATGCTCTGGTCTATGGATCTTGAAGTACGTGTCCCCATTGATATAGTCTGTGAGGAAACGCATACCACACTCTAGTGTCATGAGCTTGGCTGAGAATGGTAAGTACTCTACTTCAAGGTCTGTGAGTGAGCTGCCTGCAGTCTCTAAGAAACCTTTTGTGAACTGCTCAAAGAGCTCCATGCTCATGCTCACTTTGCTAAGATCTGCTTCATCTTCTTCTGCTGTATTGGTAGAAGAACGAATCGCATCGCCAAAGTCATAGAGGATTGACCCTGGCATCACAGTATCAAGGTCGATTACACAGATTGCTTCTCCTGTTGTATCATCAATCATGACATTGTTGAACTTCGTATCATTGTGTGTCACTTTGAGTGGCAATCTGCCCTCTGCGATGGCTTCTACAACGATTTTCATCTCTTCACTTCTTGCTTTGACAAAGGCAATCTCATTTGCCACTTCACTTACCCTTCCTTTTGCATCGCTAGCGATGGCTGCAAGGAAGTGCTCGTAGCGCTTCGCTGTATGATGGAAGTCTGGGATTGTCTCCACAAGCTCATGGGCTGGATAGTCTGCAAGTAAGCCTTGGAACTTTCCAAATCCTTTGCCTGAGTGGTAGAGATGCTCTGGATCTTCTACAATTTGATACGTATGTGCACCCTCGATAAAGAGGTAGCTTCTCCAGCATCCACCTTCCCCATCAAGGTAGAAGTCTTTGCCATCTTTTGTTTGGATGATCGTAAGTGTCTCTCTTAGAACATCCCCACCTGCTGCTACAATTTTACCTTTGATATGACGGATTACACCTGCCACATTGTTCATCAGTGCTTCAGGATCTTTGAAGATATTTGTATTCACACGCTGAAGGATATAACGGCATGTGGTACCATCTTCCTTTTCATATGTAAGTGCAAATGTATCATTGATATGCCCACATCCATGTGGCTTGACCGCTACTAATGTCCCCTCAAAAGTATAACGCTCAATAATTGGTTGTACCTTTTGTGCTATTGTCATTTTATTTCTCCCATAATTTACTTGGATAAGTACCTGCTGCTACCATATCGCGAATCGCTTGTTGTACTTTTTCCTTGTCTTCTCTGTATGTCACACCATGCCATTGCTCATGTGATACCACTACTTCTACTTTTGCAAGGTGCTCTTTGATCAGCTCATCTACCACACTTGGTAAGAAGTATTCTGCTTTAAGTAAATTCTCTTTGCTCTTGTCTAGGAAGCTTACAAAACGCTTATCAAGTTCATCAAAGATGGTTGGCGTGAAGCCCCATGTATTCATTGATACGACTGCATCACTTGGGATCGCTACCCAATGTTCACCATCTTCTGTGTATTTTGGTCCATCCTCAAATGCTTTGATCGCTGTTCTTTCCTGTACATCTTGTAGGTAACCTGTATCATCTACTGTACAAACCCCTCTTGCTACAGTACCATTCTCAGTGAGTGTCTTGCTGATCTCAAATCCTACCATCCCATAATCATAACCCTCTGGATCGATTGACATCAGGTATTCGTAGATCTTGTCAAATGATGATGGCCCATAGAAATCATCTGCATTGATGACTACGAAAGGTGTCTTCACAACATCCTTGCAACATCTTACAGCATGACCTGTTCCCCACGGCTTCTCACGGCCTTCTACTGGCGCAAAGCCTTCTGGCAAGTCCGTAAGGTCTTGATACACATAAGTTGTATTAACCACTTTACTAATACGGTCCCCAATAACCGCTCTAAAATCTTCTTCAATTTCACGGCGAATGATAAAGACTACTTTATCAAAGCCTGCTCTTACTGCATCATAGATTGAGTAATCCATGATAATTTCCCCATTATCCCCAACTGGATCGATTTGTTTGCATCCGCCATAGCGACTTCCCATACCACCTGCCATAATCACAAGTGTTGGATTTATTCTATGTTCGTTTCCTTTTTTCATCATACACCATATTCTCCATTTTTATTAATCAAAGATTTATCTTCCTATTATAATACTTTCCTCGTATTTTGTAAACTTTTCCCGTAGTTCATGCTATTTTGTTCGTAAAGTTGTCTGCGCCGATACGTAGCTTAATTTTGTGGTAGCTTGCAGGCGTGGTATTTCACATTGCTATGATAGAACACAAAAAACACCCTAGAAACAGATAAGCGTCAATGCTTCATTTGTCTCTAGGGTGTTTCTTTGGGTGGTGTGCCATGGGCCCAATCACGACTCACCTATGAGCTAGGGGCATGTATTCTACAGTACTGCTGCGAGCACTTGCTCTTTGAACACTTCCATACCTGCCTCTGCGTCTTGTAGATCCTTTCCTACTATAGAAAGGTAGATTTTCATCTTTGGTTCTGTACCAGAAGGTCTTACGACGAACCAGCTGCCATCAGCCATGATGAATTTCATCACGTTTGATGATGGGAGATCGATCACTTCATCTTGACCAGACTGTGTACTATGTGCCACAGAACGCTTGTAGTCTTCGATGCGTGTGATTACGCGCTCACCGATTGTAGTTGGCGCCTCAGCGCGAAGGTTGTTTAGGATGCCTTGAATCTTCTCTTGGCCATCTTTCCCTTCCATCTCGATTGAGATGAGCTCTTCTTTGTAGTAACCGTATTTTTCGAAGAGATCAATGAGTGCCTCGTAGAGGTTCTTGCCTTTCGTTCTGTAGTAAAGTGCCATCTCGGCAATGAGTACAGAAGCGATTACAGCATCTTTGTCTCTTACGAAGTCACCTGAAAGGTAACCGTAGCTTTCTTCAAATCCAAGTACAAAGTTGTTTGAACCTGTTGTCTCGAAGCTCTCGATCTTCTCACCGATGTATTTGAAGCCTGTAAGTACTTCCATCAGTGCCACACCGTAGTGTTTGGCAACCACTTTTGCCATATCTGATGTCACGATTGTCTTGATGATGGCATCTTTTCCCTCAAGTTTGCCCTCTTCAAGTCTTGCGCTCAGCATGTAGTCACTGAGTAAGATTCCTACTTGGTTACCTGAAAGCACGCGGTAGTTGCCATCGTTTTCTCTCACGACAACACCGATACGGTCACAGTCTGGATCTGTTCCGAAGATCAGGTCTGCTGAGATCTCTTCGCTCATAGCGATCGCAAGTTCAAATACTTTTTTGTCTTCTGGGTTTGGATATGGTGCAGTTGGGAAGTTACCATCTGGTAACTCTTGCTCTGCTACGATATGCACATCACTAAATCCAAGACGATCAAGCATCGTACGTACTGGAATATTTCCACTACCATGGATCGGTGTATAGATAATACGAAGGTTGTTCGCTTCTGCTTTGATAAGCTCCTTACGGATGCAAAGGTCTTCTACTTTTGCGTAGTAAGCATCATCTATTTCTTTGCCAATGTAGCTAAAGAGTGGACTCTTCGTCGTTTCTTCGAAGTCTACAGTTTTCACACCTGTGAAGATGTCTGCTGCATCAATCTTGCTTAAGATTGTCTTCGCTGCTTCATCTGTGATTTGACCACCGTCACTGCCGTATACTTTGTACCCATTGTACACTTTTGGGTTGTGTGATGCTGTGATCACGATCCCGCCAGATGCACCAAGGTGTCTTACTGCGTAAGAAAGCATTGGTGTTGGTCTTAGTGCATCAAATAAGTACACGCGTACACCATTTGCTACAAGTACAGACGCTGCTGTCTGTGCGAACTCACAGCTCATATTACGTGAGTCATACGCGATGGCTACACTTGGCGCTGCTTCAGTCTCAGTAAGGTACGCTGCAAAACCTTGTGTTGCCTTTGCTACTGTATGAATGTTGATACGATTGTTACCTGCTGCGATCTTTCCTCTTAGTCCACCTGTACCAAACGCAAGGTTTTGGTAAAAGCGGTCTTCAATTTCTTTCTCATCTGTAAGTGCTTCAAGCTCTGCTTTGAGGCTAGCTTCTACAGATGTTTCTTCTAACCATCTTTGGAATTCTAATCTAAAGTCCATGATTGCCTCCTCTATTGTTTCTTATTGCCATAGCTACTTGTTCAAGTCTAGGATAGGCGTATTTGAAAAATGTCTTATAACTTCTACAGAAGTAATTGCGTCTGGTCTTCCCATCCATGAATAGGTCACGGTCACGTCTACAGCCCCCTCGGCATAGACTGTGCCACTTGCATTTGGTACATCCAGAATCTTTTGGGATGGATTGGTGAATAAACTGGATAGATTCACGTCTTTGATTGATCAGATCAAAGCTATCTTCTAGCATATTGCCAATCTTGTACTGGTCCATCACATAGAAGTCACAAGGATAGACACCCCCGTCTGCCTCTATCACATATTGATGGGTACATACACCTAGCATACCGCAAGCCTCTGGGTAATATCCACAGAGCATCTGTAAGAGATTCTCAAAGTAGCGGATGTATACAAAGCCGCCACTTGTGACAGTCTGATGCCACTTGTCAAACAGATCCATGAGGAACTGCCCATAGTCCTCAGGTGTGAGCGAGTAGTCATGTGTCCCACGCGCGTCATCCATATCATCAATACATGGGATGAACTGCATGTAAGGTAGTCCATTTGCCATGTAGAAGTCATAGATTGTCTTGATATTTTTTGCCACGTGCTTGGTCACAACGGTGAGTATATTGTACTCTACTTTGTAGGTATCAAAGAGCTTTGCCGCCCCTAGAATCTGGTCAAATGTCCCAGATCCATCACGGCCCTGCCTGAGCCCATCATTGATCTCCTTTGTTCCATCCAAGGAAAGTCCCACAAGGAACTTGTGCTGCGCGAAGAATTTGGCCCAATCTTCGTTTATCAGCGTACCATTGGTCTGGATGGCGTTGTGCACAGTTAGTCCTGGTTTGGCATAGCGCTTTTCATATTGAATCAGCGCCTTATAAAAGTCAAGGCCTACAAGCGTAGGTTCCCCGCCTTGAAAAGCAAAAGTACAGGTGCCCTCTGCCACCTCCATAGCTTTTCTTACAATGGTTTCTA
>JBOFIR010000110.1:0-6349 GCA_051650265.1 Cellulosilyticaceae bacterium | reverse complement strand
TATGATAATAGCCCAGAGTTTACTGCGCTTAAAACGACTGAAGCATTTGACATTACACTCAAAAAATACCGCCCACATTCATGCGCCTCCCTATAGAAACAAAAGAGAAGGAATAGACCAAATCTATCCCTTCTCTTTTATTTCTATATCTTATTAATCCCTTTGATACGTCCCATAGAGGCATCCCTTTGGGTTGAGCAGTATCAATCCTAGTGCCACTACGCTGTACAATACGGCGTAATACCCTATAATCACTAATATCTCCCCATTGATGAGCCCTATAAAGAAGTTAAAAAGCTGATGGATGATGATCGGAATCACAAGATTCTTATTGAGATTGTAACATGCGGTCATCACGATACTGACAGCTATTATAGATACCATAAATAATCCTATGTATCGCAGTAGTGCCATCCCTGTAAATCCTGTGGTAAACCATATAGGCAGGTGCCATAATCCCCACCAAAAACCAACGATCACCGCTGACTTTAAAGCACTATATTTCTGCTGAAGTGCCTGCCCTGCAAACCCTCGCCAACCGAGTTCCTCACCTAGCGGCCCTGCAAAAAGGTTTTTTACGAACATATATCCTAACATACCCACTGATGAAACACTTAAAAGCGGTGCATCCACCTGCTTCGTTTCGCGGGTCATATAGACAACGATGAGGAAGATCACCACTTGAATCAGTACAATCCCCATTACCACACGCCCATCGATCTTTTCACTGAACTTACTCTTGATATATGTCCCAATACGCTGCCCAGGGTAAATCCTCTTGAATAAAATCAGAAACGCAAAGGTGGATGCCCATGATGCAATACATAAGGCGACGTCAAAGAATATCTGTGGAAGTCCTAACATGATAGTCAGCCCCACCAATAAAAAGAGTGGTATAAATAATATATTGGTTAATACAACAAAGCTTACAACAGGTCTTTTGAGCGGCATAGTATAACTCCTTTAAACAGAAAAATTTTTATATACTGAGTTTAAACCTGGGAGTAAGTCCTATGTCAATACTTATTCACTCAAACTAATGCGCCTTATCTGCCTTTTTCATGATCAAATTGTACTGTGAATCATAATAGAGCCCTAAATCTTTGCAAATTCTATGGTTCATCTGGGTAAGCGCCTCATGATAGGCCTTGTAATGAGGCGACAATACGATCATATTTGGAATAAAGATATCATTGTACCCGCAGTCTTGTAAGCTCTTCATAAATTTTCGCTTTGCAATAAAGGCAGGGTGATATTTGTAAAACAAACTATTCTGCATCCTAACCCCCTGCTTTGTCTGCCTCTTGAGTGCCTCGTACTCTTCCTCTGTGGCATTCAAATACTTTCTGAGTTGTGCTTCCATACGCGTAGCCATTTGCTCTAGACTTGGCTTAGGTAATTTGGACATCAGATAACTACTGAGTCTCATCACTAGTGGGATCTTAATATTCACCCCATCCCAAAAAGCAATAATATGCTCATAGGCCTCCTGCTGCTCAGGTGTTTCAATCTGGATCTGAAGATAAGGCATAAAATGGTTCATAAAGAAGTACCCATAAACCCCTGGAATCATCTCCTGGATTGCTCTGCCAATTGTCTTATAATCCAATCCCTCATAGAACTTCTCTACATCATGCTTTTCTATAAACTGTTTTAATGCTTCTACTTCATGATTTGCTTCTTCTAATTGGCTTCTTTTTTCATGATAGATCGTTTCAAGAAGCTGCTTATTTTGACCTCCAAGTAGGATCTTAATATCTTTGATACTAATCCCTAATTTACGATAAATAGCAATTTCCTTCAGAATACGTACATCTTCCTCACTATAATTCCTATAGCCATTTTCTCCTTTATCAACCTCTAAAAGCCCAGCCTCCTCATAATACTTGACTGCACGCCTACTCAAATCAACTTGCTTGATTACCTCATTAATCTGCATCATAATCGCCTCCTCGGTATCATTCTAGCCCTTAATATACAGGTATCCCTAACGTACAGGTCAAGGATTTCTTCAAAATTCAACATTACGGAGACTCATTTTCAACTTCCTATATACTCATTTCTCAACTTTTGTATTTCTTCTTTGTCTAATCCTGTTTTTATAGAAATCATTTCATCATCTAAGATGTCTAAAAGTGCAACGGCAATCTCCATCTTAGCTTTCTTTTCCCCTCTTTCAATTCCTGTAGTGAGAAGATTTGCCCTTTCATGAGCAGAATACTCCCTTGCTTTATATAATTCGATAGTTTTTGGGTCACTACTTAAGAAGTCAAGTTTTTCTTCTGCCATCTTTATGGCTGGCTCCATCTGCATCAACTCCTCTAATATCTCCTTTGAAATATCTTTTTCTAAAAATGTCAGCCACCTTTGCAAGGCTTCCTCTTTATAATTTTTTTGCTCTAATTTCCTAAACTTAGGTAATTCTATAAAATGTATTTCAACTAAATCTGTTAACATATAATCTTTCTCTACATCCTCCCACAGATGAAATGAACTATGATAATTCTTGGTATCTAGAAAGTTAAAATCTAATAGATTAATCGTTATAACCTTATTAAGATTTCTATAATCCTCACCCTGCTTAATTCCCTCTAAATATAATTTCCCCCAATAGAATAGTGTTCTTTTATCCATATTAGATTGATCCGTTAACTGTACTTCTATATCAATTTGCTCTCCTCTAGCCGTTTTGGCCCTTACATCAATCCTTCCCGTTTTATCCTCTATAAGTGCCTTCGTAAGCTCTTTGTTTTCTATGATTTCAATTTCAGTAAGTTTTTCCTTTTGCGTTCTCTTAAGTACAGCATTTAAAAAAGCTATTAGTACTGGTTCATCATCTTTTTCACCGAACAATTTTTTAAAAATAAAATCATTTAGTGGCTTCAATCTTTCCATTTATTCTCTCCTATGTCACTTACTCTAGTCAAAGTATCGTCATTTTCTTCCTTCAGTATATCATATACTTTGAACTATTTCATATCTGTCCACCTTCTACGACAAGATATTTTCACATCATTTAGGTTGACGTTTCCCTCTATCCCCTATAAACTAACTCTCATATTCAATCGGAGGTCACGCATCATGAAAATAACACTTTTAGGAACGAGTAGTTTCCCGACATTAGGCAGAAACTCTCAAAGTACGCTCATTGAAATAGACCAACATACAGCTGTTATTGTTGATTGTGGTGAAGGTACACAAAGGCAGCTCCTTCGCCTTGGCAAGGTGGCAAAGAACATCAACACCATCTTCCTCACGCATCATCATATCGATCATCTAGCAGGCTTACCAGGTCTTGTCATTTATCTCTACAAACTCTTGCAACAAACCATTACAATTGTTGCACCTCAGCAAACATTAGCAACTTGCAAATGCCTTATTGAATGCCTCGTACAATCATCTATGGGTATTTCTATCCAATATATTGAGGCTACTGAAAACTATCTTGGATCTATAGGCACTGCCACAGTGCGTTGCTTTAACACCTATCATACTGATGAATCTTTGGGCTATTCTTTCTACAATGCCGACTCAAAAATAACGCTTTGTGGAGATTTGACAGTATCAAATCCTCAGCAACGTCATACAATCGTATCCGCACTAGCAGGTTCTGAGCGACTCATCATTGATATCGTTCATATGCAACCTGAAGAAGCACTATCCTTGCTAGCACACTTCCCAGATAGTACTAAAGTCTTATTACCTGTACCGTTTGGAAGAAATACGCTTCTTGAAGATGCACTCAACATCAAAGGTACAAAGATCCTAAATGACTTTGACACCTTTTAATACATGCGCCATCAAAAAGACGTGACCCTCATTGGATCACGTCTTTTCATGTGTATTCATTCTTCTATCTTAACTATACTGACTCGCCTGTAGCCCAAACAAATGTGCATACCTTCCCTTTTGCTTGATCAGCTCAAAGTGAGATCCCTGTTCGATAATATGACCATCCCCAATCACAAGGATACGATCTGCCAAGATGGTATTGGATAATCTGTGTGAGATCGTAATCGAGCTCTTGCCTTTGCTCAGCTCATAGAGCTGCTTGAAGATGCGATCTTCTGAGATCGGATCGAGTGATGCAGAGGGTTCATCGAGTATCATATAGTTACTCTCCTTGAAGTAAGCCCTCGCCAGTCCTACTAGCTGCCACTGACCACCTGAGAGGTCTTTGCCGTTGTCTGCATAGTATCTACCCAGTACGCTATCATACCCTGATTCCCAGTCTTTGATAATGGCTGATACCCCACTGATGTCGCACGCTTTTTTTAGCTTCTCATCATCAAAACGCGCCTCAAAGTCTGATAAGGCAATAATCTCCCGAAGCGGTAAGCAATAGCTCACATAGTCTTGGAACAGCACTCCGAAGATCTGCCGCACAAGGTTCACATCATATTCCCTAATATCTACACCATCTAGAGTGATGCTGCCTTGCTGTGGGTCATAAAATCTAAAAAGTAGCTTGATAATCGTGGATTTGCCTGCACCATTGAGTCCTATGAGTCCTATTTTTTCATTAGGTTCAATCACAAAGGAGCAGTCTTTGAGCACGTCTTCCTGAGCATTGGGATAGTGAAAGGACACATTACAAAATGCGATGCGTGGGTTGGCACTTGGGACACGTTCCCCACTGCTCTCAATCTCAGGTACAATATTCATGAATTCTTGCAGTTCAACCAAACTCTTATTATTGACGATGAACGTGTTGATATCTCGCATCAGCACACTGGCTTGCTCACGTAGTCTAGTTACCATGCTGAGGTTATACTGCAAGTCTCCAAGTCCAATCTTCCCACCGATCACATCTATCACGGATACTAGTAGTACAATACACTCACTTGAGACATTGAGCATCAAGATCAGTCCATTGCCAATCTGATATTTCACCTCTGCGCCTTTATTGATACGGTAGAGTTTGCGCCACAACCTATCTTGCAAATGGATAAAATACTCATGGATCCCATTGAGCTTGATCTCAAACTGGACATTGTTATCAAAGAAGAGTTCACTGCAATAGTCCATCTTGCGCTGATCTCGAAGTTGGTTCTTGGTCCGCTCAAGGCATGCTTCTGTATACTTCTTGTTGTAAAGCATAAAAGGGATGAGCAGTAGCAATGTCAGTACACCAATCCATGGCTTATAGCGACTGACGATGAAAAAGACTGCAACAATATTGATCAGCTCTGACAGGATATCAAAGACCAACCAAGTCATCTCATTCATCGTCCAAAAATGTCTTCTCGCATGGCGTACTTTATCCCCCATAGATGCTGAATCAAAGAAGGCAATATCAATTCCTGAAATCTTCTCGATCATGACTGACTCCATATAGAATGTCAGCTCATCCATATACCGTTCATTCAGATACACATCTAACCTTGCGAGTAGATAGGTGATCATTTGGATCAAAAAATAACCTACCAAACAAGCGATCACCGTATTCCTGGCAGTCTGAATCGTGACAATCCCATTGAGGATCTCCTTCCACAACCATATACTCATCAGTGGCATAAACGTTGTAGAACAAAGTACCAAACACTTGAGGAAAAAATATTTTTTTGACGCGCGAAAACACGTCTGTATTCCAAAGCCTACATTCTTGACAATACTTCTTAGAAAAACCTTCAGTTGCTCCATCTTACTGCGCCTCCTTTATGGCGTATTTTTCACGTTGGAGTTCGTACAGTTTGGCATAAAGCCCTTCTGTTGCCACAAGCTCCTCATGGGTTCCTTGCTCTATAATCCGCCCTTGATCCAGTACAATCACCTTGTTGGAGAGTTTGGCACTAGAGATGCGGTGGGAGATCATGATCCCTGTCTTTTCCTGGGCAATAGCCTCGAAGTTCTCAAAGATCTGGTTCTCAGCCTGAGCATCTAGGGCAGCAGATGGCTCATCAAAGACAATAATCGGTGCATCCTTGAAATAAGCCCGAGAGAGTGCAATCTTCTGCCACTGTCCCTTAGAGAGCTCTACCCCCTCATCATCAAACTGCCTCGTCATGTACGTATCTAGCCCTTGGTGAAACTTCCCAAGGTGTTCATCCATACCACTTTTACTGAGCGCCTCTAAGACTGCCGCGTCATCTCCTTGTCTCGCCAGATCAGAAAGCACCACATTATCTCGCAAGCTCAATGGATACTGCACAAATGTCTGAAACAAAATGGAAAATAACCGGCGCACATCCCCTATCTCATACTCGGACAGCTCATACCCGTTGATAAGGATTCTCCCTTTTTCTATAGGATATAGCCCAAGCATTAATTTGATTAAGGTCGATTTGCCTGCCCCATTGATCCCAATAATCGAGAGCTTATCACCTTTTTTCAAGCTAAAGGAAGCCCC
>JBOFIR010000109.1:0-1505 GCA_051650265.1 Cellulosilyticaceae bacterium | reverse complement strand
ATCATGTGCTTTCTGATTGAGACATCTCAGGTCCACATCAAGGCTACTGTAGCTCCCCCAACGTCCAAAGCGTTTGGCAAAATCATCTTCTAATACGGAAGTAAAGAGTAGCACCTTCTTTTGTTTGTCTGTAATCAGCTCTAGGATCTCCAGTGGATACAGCAGACAAGAGAGTGGACATACATCATAGATTGGTATCCCTTCATCGAGTCCATATTTGTGCGCGATGCATTTGTAAACACCTTCATGGGCGACAAGTAAAGCGCAGCGTCCATTGACCTCACCGATTACACCTTCAGAGTCTACCATCCCACCTTTTGCCATTACGGCATCATAGTGGTCTTTTTCTATCGTCTCTAATGCCTTTGCAACCCCTGTGGCATGTTGATCAAACACCTTTTTGTTGCGGGTGCCATAATCACAAGGACTGCCACAACAACAACCATATTTATAGATCTTGGTACACTCAAAACAATTGAGATTGATAGGTCTTTTGAGCGCTTCTTTGTCCACGAGGAACATGCGGTCGCCCCATTCTACAATCCCCATCTGTTTACTAGCAATATAGCGTCTAAAGGCGCCAATGGGTTCTCCCGATACCTCAAGAAGATCATAGTAGGCTACCTCCGATAGGCTCTTGAGAATCTTTTGAATCCGCACATCCTCACCTACCGGCTCTGTCGTATCTGTAATAACCCGTGCACGGTCTAGCCACAATGCATCGCCTAGCAACGCAATCTTAGGGAAATCCTTCCCAATATGCTTTGTGAGCTTTTTTTGAATACCACGCAATACTTTACTAATGTTTTGCTGTGTTTGGGATGCTACCAAAAAGGTAAGCTGCTCAGGATAGATATCACATGCAGCCAATGTCACACCCTGCTCCTCACACAATTTGGGAAGTTTATAGGAGATGGCGTCTGCTACATCTGCTGATAACTCTGGTGCCTGCTTCTGCGTATACCATGTGATTTCATAATTCCAAGTATAACCTGTTGTTTTCATATGACGTCCTCTTTTTTATTCTTCTTTTATCTCAAATCTATATTTTTAGTATACCCTATCCTTTTTCATTTTAAAAGCTATCCTACCTAGATCTCTTTTTTCATCATCTTGTACGAAATAGCGCGCTCCACTTCATCCATGCATATCTCACCTCATCCTTTGAATATATTAGTTCAATGGAGGTGATTGCTGTGACACTTTTATCCGTCAACGATCAGTCCTATACTGTTATCAAAGAACTTGGTAAAGGTAAGGGTGGCTATTCTTATCTTGTCACCGATGCTGCTCATCATGAATATGTACTCAAACAAATTCACCATGAACCTTGTAGCTACTATACCTTTGGCGACAAACTAGCTTCTGAGCGGCGTGACTATGAGAAGCTTCTTGAGATTGGTATTCCTATGCCTAAACTTCTGGCTGTTGACACTGTATCCGAGCGACTCTTAAAAACCTATATCAATGGTCCTACCATCTATGACCTCGTGGCTACCGATCAG